>CAZWJY010000046.1:0-10768 GCA_964634335.1 uncultured bacterium | reverse complement strand
CCTAATGCCAGATTAACCATAAGAATCCACACCCTACCAGGGTAGCTACTAAGGAGAAGGGTAGTCCAATCTTTACAAAATCTAAGAAGCTTACCCTATAACCCTCTCTTCTCAGTATCCCTACCCCTACAATATTTGCTGAGGCTCCGATAGGGGTAATATTTCCACCCACAGTCGTGGCTACTACTGTGCCAAATAATAACAGGTAGGGGGAGAAACCAAAGGATAAGGATAATGCCTTAATCACCCCTACCATTGCAGTGAAGAAGGGAACATTATCTACAAAACCAGAGATTAGAACAGAAAAACTTATTAGAATGATATAGGTTAAAAAGAGTCCACCTGAAGCCAGACTGCCTATCCAGTTAGCCAGGAGGTGGAGAACCCCTGCTTCGTTTAATCCACCTACAAGAGAGAATATCCCAGCCAAGAAGAAGAAGGTATCCCAATCTGAATCATAAACAAAAGAGAATTTCTCCATTTTAGAGAAAGCGCTCCAGACCATACCGATGATTCCAAACCCCACACATATCCCTCCTAAGAGATAGGGGAACTCAATCCTTAAAAGAGAGGATAGCGCTAATGTAATTATAAGACCCACAAGGAGCAGGGATGGGAAATAGCTCTTTACCTTTTCAGGGGATACTTTCTCTACAGGTCTCTTCTCTCCTCTGAAGGCAAGGTATAGAACTAAAAGAGAAGAAAGGGCTGCAAGTTCTACAGCAAAGAAGAGGTTTGGACGACCCCTGAAGAAGAAGAAGTCATTGAATTTTAAAGAAGCAGCTGATGCAAGTATCATACTGGGTGGGTCTCCTACTAAGGTGGCACTCCCCTGAAGATTTGAGGATAGGGATATCCCAATGATAAAAGGGACAGGGGAGACCTTTAGCCTTCTTGAGACCTCAAGGGCTACCGGAGCTAAAATGAGCACAGTGGCTACATTCTCCACAAAGGCTGAGATAAGACCTGAAAAGAAGGAGAGGGAGATGATAGCCCATCCAACATTTGGGGTATGAGAGAGGATGAGTTCACCTATGCGTGCAGGAGCTTTTGACCGACTGAAAAGCTCTGAGATTACAAGTGTCCCCCAGAATATACCTAAGACATTCCAGTCTATGTAAGCTAAGAGAGATAAGGGTCTTAAAATTCCGAAGAGTAAGAGAACAGATACCCCTATCCAGGCTATCAGACTTCTCCTTTTATGAGAGAAGATTAAAAAACCATAGACCCCTAAGAATATGAGGGAGGTAAAGAGCTTTGGATTCAAACTATTTTATATAATAACTCTTCAATACCTCTTGGGTAGAATCCTCTCGTTTTATAAGACCTATCCCCGGTGCATACCATTCATACACACTATCTATCCAGGTGGAATCATTGAGGGTGAAAGTCTCTTTAATCCTCAGTTTATAGACCTCATAGAAGGTTCCAGCAGGAACAGAGACCGAATCTTCTATATCCAATACCTTCCCCTCTATCCTATGGGTAAAGAAGATGGAGTCTCCATAGACCTCAAGGGTCTCCCCAAAATTACTCTCCCAGGAATCTCCCTTTATAAAAGGCAGGAGATAATAGGTCCTATATATCTGTTCAAGGGTATCATCCTCACCATCTATATTTATAGTCTTCACAATAAACTTTCTCACCCTCTCTTTGGTCTTATACCAGAATTCAGGCTTAAAATTATTCTCTACTATCTTGCTTGGAAGCCCCTGGACTGTGCTATCCCCTACCACTTCTATTATTCTCAAGTTAGCTTTAGAGTCCTCATACTCCCATTTATTTGTGGTCTTGAGAGGGAAATAGTCATTATCCATCCTATATACAATATTCTCACAACCGAGAAGAAAAGCGATGAGTATGATTAACCTCTTATTCTCCATATCCAAGCCCTGCCTTTATAGAGATGATACTGGCAGTAGACTTTTTATCTAAGAGGATAAAATTATATAACCCTACACGAAATTTTGTTCTCTTCTTTACTTGAGAGAAGCTCAGTCCTATCTCAATCCCTGAAGCATATCCCTTCTCTCTCATCTCTTTTCTTCTCCTTGTAATGATATTTGGTCCTCCACCAATCTCCCCTCTTATCCCTTTAAATATCTTATGCCCAAAAGAGAGGGAGAACATCATTCCAGAGGATTGGTAGCCAGGATATCTCCCTGCTAATGTCCACTGTTCAAACCCTATGATAAGACTCCCTATGGGTCTATTTAAGGATGAGTAGAGAAAAAGGGATGGGGCATAGGTATGGTAGATTCCCAATCCTCCCATAGGCAGATTTACTCCCAATCCTCCTCCTATCTCTATAGCCAGGGCAAGGGAAGGGAACAGAAGGAGTAGACTTCTCACCTAAGGATTATAAAAATAAAAACCACTATGTCAATAGTTGATTTCTAAAAGAGGCTCAATCTCCCATTCTTTATATATCCAAAAGCCATAGACTGGGTATTAAAACCGAAGCCTATACCCCCTTTCTCATCTATCCCCACAAGACCGCATTCACAACCCTCCTTTTTAGCCTCTTCTATGACCATTCTTATTGAGTTCTCTGCTCCATATTCTTTCATAAGTTCTACAGCGTGTTTAGCTAAAAATAGTCTAATGATACACTCCCCATAGCCTGTGGCAGATGCCCCTCCATACTTAGAGGCATAGGTTCCTGCGCCTATTATAGCACTGTCTCCTACCCTTCCTGGAAGTTTTCCCACAAGTCCTCCTGTGGATGTAGCCACAGCGATCTTCCCCTGCCTATCAATCGCTACAGCCCCTACTGTGCCAAACTCTCCTAAGAATCTCTTCAACCTGGGCAGGTAGGGGTGTCCCTGCTCTTTTATCCTCTCCAGCATTCTCCTCCTTCTCTCAGTTATAAGGTTAGAAGGCTTAAACCCCCTCAGTCTTGCAAACCTTAATGCCCCTTTACCTACTAATAGAAGGTGGTCTGTCTCTTCCATCACCTTCCTTGCTACCAGAATAGGGTTCTTCACCCTTTCTATACAACCCACTGCCCCAAAGGAGCCATCAGATGTCATAACAGAGGCATCCATTTCTACTCTTCCATCCAGGGTAAGGGATGAACCTATTCCGCAGTTGAAGATGGGATTATTCTCCATTGATACCACTGCCTCTATTACTGCATCTAAAGCCCCCTTCTTCAATACCCCATATCCTATCTTGAGTGCCTCCTCTACCCCTCTCTTATAATCCTCCCTCTCCTTTATCCTCCCTGCTCCTCCATGAACAATAATAGCCTCCATATCTATTTTAAGAATCCCATCCCTCTATGATATGCCTGGGAGAGAAACCTCTCTGGGTCTTCATAAAAAGTAGAAAGACCTATCTTTCGCAATGCTACAGAGGGCGACATAGAACTCTCTATCATAAGCACACCCTTGAAAGAGAGGGCTTTAAAGGTCCTCTTAAACTCTATCCAATCCACTTCTCCATCATAAGGGAGCAGGTGGTCATCATTTCTTGATAGGTCATCTGATATATGAATGGAAAAGAGCCTGTCTTTATATTCCTTCAATATCGAAATATCCTTTCCAGCAATATGGGCATGGGAGACATCATAGCAGACACCTATATGAGGATAATCAAATTCCTTTAAAATAGTCTCAAATATCGGATAAGAGTTCTTCTCAGGGAGGTTCTCGCAGGAGAGTTTAACCCCCTTTAATAGGGCATAATCTGAGAGTTCCCTCATTGCCTCTCTAACCCTTCCAATCCTCTCTTTTGTTGCCCTCCCCTTAAATCTGGCATTTAAGTGGAGGTCCAAAATCTCTACTTTAAAATCCTGTGCAGCATCTATGGCATTTTTTATATTTCTAATAAATACCCTCTGTCTCTCTTTATCCAAGGCTGAGAGGTCTCCATCATTCTCTTTATAAGGAGCATGGATTGAGGCGATTTTGAGATTATACTTAGAGAGAAGTCTTTTTATCTCCTCCCTTCTCCTTTTAAGATGGTATCCTGAATGTTCCCTATCTCCGGATAAGGAGATGTATTTAAAGCCAGCCTGGCTAATTAGGGGTAGCATCCTATCAAAGGGGATATTCAGGTTAAAGAAGGTGCTTATACTCAGAGAACTCTTTCCCATCTCTTAATTTAAGGAAAATTTTGGATTTGTAAAGACCAGAGAAATTATAAGGAGCAATTTTAGACTTAGAGACTTTGATGGGGCGTAAAATTACCCTGCAGCCTCTCTTAGACCTCAGACATCTTGTGTGAACCATCTTGACTTGAGTCCTGTCTCAAGTATGATTCTGCTATGAGGATAGGGATACCAAGAGGACTCTTATACTATCGCTACGGAGAGTTCTGGCAGAGATTCTTCTCCTATCTGGGTGCAGAGACTCTTATCTCTCCACCTACAAATAAGGATATTGTAGAGTTAGGACTTAAGAGTATCTCCCCTGAGATATGTTTCCCTGTAAAAGTGCTTATGGGTCATATCCAGTGGCTCCTAAATAAGGTAGACTATATCTTCCTACCAAGGATGGTCTATCTCCAGAAGGGGAGTTATGGCTGTCCCAAGATGATTGGGGTCGCTGATGTGGCAAGGCTCTATACCGATAGTATCCTTGCCCCCTCTATAAAGGGAGACTTCTTCCTCCCCCATTTTACCACAGGGGTTAAACTCATTAAGAATCCCCTAAGGGTCTATAAGGCATATCATAAAGCCTATAAGGAATCTTTTATAAAGAGGAGAGAGCCAGAATTTCCTAAGGATAGATTAAAGATAGCCCTCCTCTCCCATTTCTACCTTACTCTGGATGAGTATATATCCAGACCCATAATAAAGACCTTAAAGAGAGAAGGGGCTTTTATCTATACAAAAGAGGACCTCCCAGAGGATATCCTCCTATCCTTAAATAAGGAGGCAGAGAGGGTTCACTGGGTCTATGAGAGAGAGCTCTATAATGCCTTCAAATACTACCTCCCCAGGGTGGATGGTATATGTCAGATTCTCTCCTTCAACTGTGGTCCTGACTCCTTGGTAGGGGACCTGATTGGAAGAGAGGCAAGGGATATATCAAAACCCTTCCTCTCCCTTTTCTTAGATGAGCATACTGCAGAGGCAGGAATCATAACAAGACTTGAGGCTTTTATAGATACCATCAAAAGGAGATGATTGCTACTTTCCCAAATATGGGGTACAGCTCCTATGCCTTTGAAAGTTTCTTACAGAATCTTGGGTGTCAGGTTCTTCTCCCTCCACCCATCTCTCAGAGGACTATTGAATTGGGAACAAGATATTCCCCAGAATCTGCCTGTCTCCCTTTTAAAATAACCTTAGGAAATTTTATAGAGGCGTTAAGAATGGGAGCCGATACCCTTTTTATGGCTGCTGGTGCAAGAAGATGCAGATTTGGATTTTATCATATCCTCCAACAGAGAATCCTTAAGGATATGGGGTTTAAATTTAAACTCTATCCTATAGACCAATATAATGGCTTCCAATTTACTACCCAGTTCATTCCCCGAACCTTTAAGGTTCCTCTTACCCAATCTCTCCATGCAATATCACTCCTCTTAAAAAAGGCAAGACTCATAGAGAGATTTGAGAATCTATTGAGAGATGCAAGGGCTTCGGATTTCCATTATGCCCGGAAGAGAGAAGGGAGAGCCCTTAAAATAATAAGAGGGGCAAGAACAGGGGAGGAGATTAGAAGAGCAGAACTGATGCTTGAGAGACTATTCAAAATAGAAAAGAACCACTCTTTAAAGGTAGGGATAGTAGGAGAAATCTTCTTTATGTTAGACCCCTTTGCCAATAATGAGATAGAGAAGGAGCTGGGGAGGATGGGAGTAAGGGTTATCTCTTATAGAAGTCTATACAGTTATTTGAAGGGTCTTCTTAAAATGGATTTTAAGGCGATGAGGTTTAAAAGAATGGCAAAAGAGTACCTTGGCGAATCTCCTGGTGGTGAAGCTGAGAAGAGCATAGGAGAGACCATAGACCTTATAAGAAGGGGGATAGATGGAATTATCCATATATTCCCGTTTGGATGTATGCCTGAGAATATAGCCTCTGATATATTTGATAAGATATCAAGGGATTACAATACCCCTATCCTATCCCTATCAATGGATGAGCATACTTCAAGGACAGGCTTATTTACAAGACTTGAAGCCTTTATAGACCTTATAAGGAGAAGGGATGGGAAATTTCTTAGGCATTGATGTAGGTTCTATATCTACAAAGGGTGTAGTAATTGATGAGAATTGCCGGGTCTTATCCTATAGTTATCTATATACCCAGGGTAGACCTATCCAGGCAATAAAGAGTGTGCTTAAACAGCTTGATGGGCACTATGATATCTCTGGTGCTGGGACCACAGGTTCTGCAAGAAGACTTGCAGGTGTAATGATTAATGCAGATGTGATAAAGAATGAGATAATTGCCCATGCCTTAGCCGCATCCTATTTCTATCCAGATACCAGAACGGTGATTGAGATAGGTGGTCAGGATTCAAAGATAATAATCTTAAGGGATGGAATTCCTGTAGACTTTGCTATGAATACTGTATGTGCTGCTGGCACAGGTTCATTCTTAGAGCATCAGGCTTTAAGGCTTGGTGTACCCATAGAAAAATTCGGAGAACTGGCATTAAAATCAAAGAATAAGGTCACTATTGCAGGAAGATGCACGGTCTTTGCTGAATCTGATATGATTCACAAGGCACAACTCGGGGTTCCTGTTGAAGATATTGTAAAGGGTTTATGTGATGCCATTGTGCGTAATTACCTGAATGTTGTGGCAAGGGGTAAGGAGATTCACCCCCCTGTTCTTTTTCAGGGAGGAGTGGCAGCAAATATTGGAGTCAAGAAAGCCTTTGAAGAGATCTTAAAAACCGAGGTGATAGTTCCCAGATACTACCACCTTATGGGAGCTATTGGTGCAGCCCTTTTGGCAAAGGAAGAGACAGAACATAAGAAGACGAGATTTTCAGGATTCTCCTTAGTGGATATACCATTCTCTACAAGAGCCTTTGAATGTCAGGGATGCCCGAATAGGTGTGAGGTGATAGAGATTCTGAAAGGGAATAAGGTAATAGATAGGTATGGGGATAGGTGTGGGAAATGGTCAGAGATTTAACTCTATCGGATATTAAAAGGATGTTTGATTTTGCTGTAAAAAATTTAAAGCAAAGAAAGGATTATATAAATAATCTCAATGTCTTCCCTGTCCCTGACGGTGATTGTGGGACAAATATGTGGCATACCTTGAAGTCCGCCACAGATATGATAGAGAAGAAGAATCCCTCCTCCCTTAAAGAACTGAAAGAGATATTGAGGAGATATACCCTCTTGGGTGCCCGGGGAAATTCCGGGGTTATCCTATCCCAGTTCATATCAGGTCTTGTAGAGGGATGGAATGGGAATCGGGTAAGTATAGAGGAATGGTGTGAGGGTATGAGAAAAGGGACAGAGATGGCTTACTCCTCCCTATTGGAACCAAAAGAGGGGACTATTTTAACTGTAATGAGAGAAACCTTGGAGATGGAGGGAGACCAAGATTTTCTAAAGCTCTTTAAAAAATTCTATAAGAAGGCAAAGCACTCCTTAAAGAAGACACCAGAGCTCCTGCCTATTCTCAAGGATGCAGGGGTTGTAGATGCAGGAGGACAGGGGTTTGTATATATCCTGGAGGGTTTCCTATACTCCTTACAGAGAAAGAGACTGAAAAGAGTAACCCCTCTGAGTATAGGGATTTACGGCGTAATAAAATTCTGGGAAGGGATGCTCTGGGGTCTTGAATACTCTGGAAGATTTGCACGGAGGATTATAAGACTTAAGGTGCTATTCAGATTCCTCTCCGGAGTCTTAAACAGCACCTTGAGAGGAATCCTCTTCCTTTTCCGAAGACCAAAGAGTGTGGAAGAGATTGAGAAGATGGTGGAGACCTGGAAGAAGAAGCCAGAGTATAGATACTGCGTAGAATTTATAATTCAGGGTTTTGAACTACCTGAAGAGGAGATAAGGAAGGCTCTCCTCTTATATGGAGATTCTCTAATAGTAGTTAAAGGGGATGGGATGGTAAAGGTTCATATCCATACAAATAACCCTGAGATAGTGAAGAAGACAGGAAAGGATTTTGGTAGGATTATGGATATTAAAATAGATGATATATATAAACAGCAGGAAGAGTTGCTGAGAAAGGAGAAACCAGAGGTTATAGCCGTGGCGCAAGGGAAAGGTTTTGAGAAGATATTTAAGAATTTAGGGGTAAAGAGAGTAATCTCAAAATCTCCTTCGGTCAAGGAATTCTTATCCATAATAGAGAACCTCCCCACCCGTCAGATAATCATCCTCCCCAATGACCCAAATATTGGTCTTATCGCCCAGGAGGCTGCAAAACTCTCAGAATCTCAGGTGGCTATAGTCCCATCCAAGACTATCCCTGAGGGCATATGTGCTATGCTTGCCTATAACCCTGAAAATGACCTCTCCCAAAACCGAAGGGAGATGGAAGAGGCTATAAGGAATATTAAAACGGCAAGGGTGGTTAAGGCATCAAGGGATACCAAATATGGAATCAAAAGGGGAGATATAATAGGGATATATGAGAAGAGAGTAATAGCAAAAGGAGAGAATCCAGAGGAGACGACGATCGAGCTTATAAAAGAGATGATAGATGAGACCTCTTCTCTTATCTCTATATACTATAAAAGGGATAAGAGGAAGGCAGAGAAGCTCTCTGTTGAACTCAGGAGGCTTTATCCAGGAATGGAGATCCAGCTCTATCAGAGTGGGGACCCGAACTCCTTCTATCATATCTCAGTAGAATGATTATCGCCCTATTGATAATAATGGGCTATCTTATGGGTTCAATCCCTTCTGGCTATCTCTTCAGTAAATGGTTTAAAGGGGTGGATATCAGAAATTTAGGTTCAGGGAATACCGGAGGGGCGAATGTCTTTACACAGGTGGGTCCATTACCCGGGGTATTAACAGGTCTATGTGATATAGCTAAGGGGCTTATACCTGTCCTCATAGCTAAGGGGTTGGGACTTGACCTATGGGCGATAGGTTTTATTGCCCTCTCCCCTATATGTGGACATAACTGGTCCCTCTTCCTCAATTTCAAAGGGGGTCAAGGTATGGCTACATCTCTTGGTGCTATAACCCCCCTCCTTCCATTAGAGGTGGGGATTGCCATTGTGGTGGGTCTTATCGCAGGCTTCCTAAGTAAATTCTTCTCCCTTCCAGGATGGTTTAAGACAAAAAGGGCAGCAGGAGGATTTGTTGGAGTTGCTCTCTTCTTCATTTTAGTGTTTGTATTTGAAATTTCCTGGGCTCTAAGGGTTATGGTAATAGCCTGGGGTATAATACTCCTCATCAAACAGATAGAGGGTGTTGTAACAAGAAAGGGGTATATGAGAGAACTCATCCTTGGGGTCGCATCTATAATCCAGAAACAGAGGAGGTGAAATGGAGAGAGTAGGAATTGTCGCCGATACTATATCAGGACTACCAGAAGAGGTAGCCCAAGAATATGGGATTACCCTCCTTCCCTATTATGTCTGCTTCAAAGGAAAAAGTGTTAAAGAGGGAGAGGGTTTTGATAGAAAGGAATTCTTCCATAAACTTCGGGAAGGTAAGGGCGATTATCCCACCACCTCTCACCCTACCCTCCAGGATGTCATAGATGCTTATAAGTCCCTTAGTAAAAGGACATCCAGGATTGTCCACCTCACTCCTCCAGCAAATCTCACCAAGACCTATGATATGGCTCATAAAGCAAAGGAGAAGTTCCCGGGTCTAAGAATTGAAGTGATAGATACTCAAGTAGCTATGGGTCACCTTGGTTTCCTTGTAATGGAAGCTGCAAAGGTTGCCAGAGACGGAGGAGATATAAAGGATATCCTCACCAGAATTGCTGAAGTAAATCCCAGATGTGACTTTGCTCTTATAATGGATACATTAAAATACTTGGAGAGGGGAGGAAGGATAGGAAAGGCAAGAGCCCTCTTAGGAACCCTTCTATCTATAAAGCCGATAATAGGGCTGAGAGGAGGGGTGGTGGAGGGTATAGGTAAAGTAAGAACCCATCAGCAGGGTCTTGAATGGATAGTTAACAGGATAAAGGCTCATATGGAGAAATTTATGGCTTCTAAAATAGAGGTTATTGTAGAGGATATTGATAATCAAGAGTGGAGTCAGAGGGCTTTGAATAGGCTTAATAAGGAATTTGATGTAGAGAAGAGCTGGCAGAGGGAGGCAAATCTTATAGTAGGGACCCATGTGGGACCAGGAGGCTGGGCAGTCTCCTGGTATGTGAAATGAGAGAGGAAGAGTTAAGAAAGAGATTGAAAGGGGAGATTAAATCTCCTGAGAGTGTAGATGCAAGCATCCTGGAGGTTGTTGACTATGAATATGAAAGGGATGAGCTCATAGAGATCATTTATCCAGAATTTACCTCAGTATGTCCACGCACAGGACTCCCAGACTTTGGGAGGATTGTAATCCATTATACTCCTCATAAGAAACTTATAGAGCTTAAATCTTTAAAATATTATCTCCTCCAGTATCGTCAAGTTGGTAGTTTCTATGAACATCTGGTAAACAGAATCCTGAATGACCTTGTGAAAATATGTAAGCCAAAATATATGGAAGTGATTGGAGAATTTAATCCAAGAGGAGGGATGGAGACAAAGGTGAGAGTGGAATATAAGGGTTAATGTAAAAGCACACCCTTATAAGTCCTGGTGAAATCCTTTGTCTCTATCCTATAGAAATAGACCCCCGCAGGTTGAGTCAG
>CAZWJY010000045.1:7021-11059 GCA_964634335.1 uncultured bacterium | reverse complement strand
GGGCGATTAGCTCAGGGGTTAGAGCGCTTGCTTGACATGCAAGAGGTCATCCGTTCAAATCGGATATCGCCCACTTGAGATGAAAGAGACTTTACTCAAACTCCAGGGACTTCAGAAAATAGATAACGAGATAAGCCAGCTCCTTAAAGAGAAAGAGGAGATTCCTAAAAGGATAGAATACTTTAATGGTTTAATTAAAGAAGCTAAAGAAGAACTCAGGAGAGAGAAGGAGAATATTGTAGATTTGAAGAAGAGATATAAAGAGAGTGAACTGGACCTGAGTAGTTGCGAGGAGAAGATTCAGAAGTATTCTATTCAACTCTATTCGGCAAAAACTAATGAGGAATATAAAGCCTTTCTAAAAGAGATAGAAACCCAGAAGAGATTAAAAGAGGAGACCGAAGAGAGAATGCTCCAAATTATGGAGGATATGGAAAATTCTGAGAAGGCAATAAAAGAGAAAGAGATGAGTGTATTGGAAAAGGAGAGGGAAATAAATTCTAAGATAGAAGAGGAGAAATCAAGACTTGGTAAGATTCTCTCGGATATAAAAGAGAAAGAAGTAGATAGGGAGACCCTTACTAAGACCTTAGAGAAGAATATCTTAGAGATTTATGAGCGGATTAGAAAAAATAAGAACGGTCTGGCAGTAGTCAAGATAGAAAAGGATAGATGTGGAGGATGTCTCAATCCCTTGCCTACTCAATTAATCTTAGAAGTTAAGAAGAGTGAGAAGATCCATTTCTGTGAATATTGCGGGAGAATCCTTGTCTGGTAAACTTACTATCTACATTGATGGTGCATCCAGTGGAAATCCCGGTCCTGCAGGGATTGGATTAGTCTTCTTAGATGGCTCTAAGATAGAGAGAAATAAGTTCATAGGTTATAAGACAAATAATCAGGCAGAGTATGAGGCTTTCCTATTCTCCTTATCAGAAGCATTAAAGTTGAATAAGAGAGATGTTGTAATAAGAACAGACTCAGAACTTTTATACCGCCAGATAAGAGGAGAGTATAAGGTAAAGGATGATAAACTTAAGAGATTATACAAAAGAGCCCAATCTTTGATAAAGAGGTTTGAAGGGTTTAGGATAGAATTGGTCCCCAGGGAGGCGAATAGGAGAGCCGATTTCCTGGCAAAGAGGGCTATTAAAGATAAGAGGTGATATCTCTAAAGGTCTTCTTTATGCCCCTCTCTACCCTGCTCTTGGGTTTCCTCCCCCTTCCCGTTTCCAGATTCATTGCCAGAGTCTTTGCTTATATCTATTACATCACCCACCCAGGGAGACAGAGAATTATAGCCAATAATCTTCATCATATCCTGGGAGATATAGATAGGAAAAGGCTTAAGAGGTATATATTCCAGACCTTTGATAACCTTGGACAGTGCACCTTAGACCTATTAAGGGTCCCTCTGTTAAAGAGAGAGGATTTCCTCTCTATGGTGGAACCAAGGGGGTTTGAGAATTTTGATGAGACACTCTCCTATAATAGAGGGGTGATAATGGTTACCCCACATCTCGGAGCAGGAGAGTTCGCAGGCTGTTTCCTCTCTATCCTTGGATATCCTATGACCGTGGTGATAGAACCCATAGGCAGAGGGGTATCAAAGATATATAATGTCTATAGGGGTTATACCGGGATGGAGCTGATTCCCTTGAATGAACCCTTAAGGATACTTAGGGCATTGAAAAGGAAGAGAGCACTTGCCCTTCTGGCTGATAGAGACCTTACTAAAACAGGAGAAAGGGTGAGATTCTTTGACAGCTTCAGATATATTGCCAGTGGTCCTAAAAGGCTTGCTTTAAGGACAGGTGCTCCTATACTCTTTGGTTATATGGTCTATCAGAGAAAAGAGAAAAGACCTTACCTGGGTGTTATAGAGAAAGTAGAATATAAAGGGAGGGAAGGAGAACTCTCCCAAATCCTTGCTGATAAGTTCTGCGAGATAATTAGAAAATATCCCACCCAGTGGTTCGTGTTCCAGCCAGAATGGCAGAGCTAAAAGTAAAGGCTAAATTACTCAAGGGAGGGAGGTTTCCTGTCTATACCACAGAAGGTGCATCAGGTCTTGACCTCTTTTCAAGAGAAGAGACCATCATAGAGCCAAAGGGTTTTAAGACCATCTCTACAGGGGTTATATTGGAGATACCAGAGGGTTATGAGGCTCAGGTAAGACCCCGGTCAGGACTTGCATCGAAATATGGGATTGGAGTTCTCAACTCTCCAGGAACAATAGACTCAGACTATAGGGGTGAGGTGAAGGTCATCCTCTTCAATTTTGGTGATACCCCATTTGAGATAAAAGAAGGGGATAGGATAGCTCAGCTCGTGTTCAATAAAATAGTAAAGGTAGAACTGGAAAAAGCAGAGGTGCTCTCCCCTACCAAAAGGGGTAAGGGAGGATTTGGGCATACAGGGAGATGATAATAAATGGTTTAAGAATCTATACCCTTGATAATGGGAGGATAGCCTCCTCTATGACTGTAGAGAAGGGGAGGATAAAAGAGTTGAGGGAGGAACCTATTCAAGCAGGTATAAAGGGTTATATCCTCCCAGGGTTTATCGATTCCCATGTCCACCTCTTAGATGTAGGACTGCGAAGTGTATTCCCGTTCCTTCAGGGAGCAGAATGCTTGGAGGATATATACGAGAGACTCCTTGATGGTTATAAAAGGGCTAAGGATTTGGGGTTTATTGTGGGATGGGATTTTGAAGAGGAGAGGATAAGAGAGAAGAGGGTCCCCCATAGAGAGGAGCTGGATAGGGTAGTGAAAGAGATTCCCCTAATTGTTTTAAGAAGGGATGGGCACTCCTCATTTCTGAATACGAAATCCTTTGAAAGGATTTTTAAGGAAGAATATTCTGGTATCGAGCTTGATAAGTATAAAGAGCCCACAGGGGTAGTAAGAGGGGAGGCAAATGAGGAAGTGCTCAGGTATATAAGAAGGAATCTGCCAAGAGAGGTAATCGTTGAGGCTTATACCATAGCATCCCAGGAGGCTATATCAAAGGGCATAACTACCCTTGCTGCACTTGTGGGTTCTGATGACCCAGAGGATAAAAGTTGTGAGATCCTATTGGAGATAAGGGATAAACTGAAGATAGATACCATCCCCTTCTATCAAACTACAGATATAGATAGGGTGAGGAGACTTGGGCTTGAAAGGATAGGTGGGTGTATACTCATAGACGGCTCCTTTGGTTCCCATACCGCTGCCTTAAGACAGGGCTATAAGGATGACCCTGAAAATAGGGGGGTTCTATACTTCAGTGATGAGGAGCTCTTCAGGTTCTTAAAATCTGCTGATGATGCTTCTCTCCAGACTGCTGTCCATGCAATTGGTGATAGGGCTGTAGAGCAGGTTGTGAAGGTATATGAGAGATTCTTAAGGGATAACCCCTTACGCCATAGGATTGAGCATGCAGAACTTCTGGATGAAGGGCTGATAGAGAGGATAGCAAGGCTTGGTCTTATCCTCTCTGTTCAGCCCACTTTTGAGAGGTTATGGGGCAAGAATATGTATAGGGAGAGGTTAGGGGAGAGGGCAGATAAGACGAACCCTTTTAAAAGATTGATAGAGGCAGGGGTTTTAATAATCGGAGGCTCAGATGCACCCATTACCCCTTTGGACCCCCTCTTGGGTATATCCTCTGCCACCAATCATCCAAACCCATCCCTCTCCTTATCGAGATTAGAAGCGATAGAGCTCTTCACTACAAAGGCTGCATATGGGATATTTAAGGAAGGGGAGATAGGGAGACTAAAAACAGGATTCTGGGCAGACTTTTGCGTTCTTGATTCAGACCCTTTAAAAGGAGAGGCAAAAATCCTTGAGGTATACAAGAAGGGTGAGAGGGTATTCCCATAATGAGAAGGGTTCTCATCATCAGCTATTATGCACCTCCCCTTGGTATGGGAGGGGTTCAGAGGGTAACAAAATTTTCCAAGTATCTACCCTATTATGGATGGGAGCCCATAATCCTTACAGTGAAGCCCATCACCTATTATGCTTATGATGAAAGTCTTCTTCAGGA
>CAZWJY010000045.1:0-6921 GCA_964634335.1 uncultured bacterium | reverse complement strand
AGATATATAAGGGAATATAGATGTGGGATAGTAGTCCCTCCTAAAAGAGAGAGAATAGTTGAAGCCCTTAAGGCACTTAAAGAGGGAAGGATAAAGATAGCTCCTAAGGGGGTTGATAGGTTCAACCGTAGATACCAGACTGAAAAGCTATCTTCCTTTTTCTGTAGCATCTTAGACAGATATGCTTAAACTTCAACCCTATCCTCTATTACTCTTCCCTTGACTTATCCCTTTTATCTAATAGGATAATATTATGCTTCAAACAGAGGTAGTTATCGCTAACCCCCTTGGCTTGCACGCCCATCCTGCTACCCTGTTTGTTAAAAAGGCTATGGGTTTCTCATCAGAGGTGAAGCTCTCCAAGGATGATAGGGAGGTAGATGGGAAGAGTGTGCTCTCTATCCTTACTCTGGCAGTGGAAAAAGGGGATAAGGTTACCTTGACCGTCTCAGGTAAGGACGAAAGAGAGGCTTTCTATACCCTGAAGTCCTTCTTGGAGGGGAATATTGGATAGGAGAGAACGGATATTGAGGGGGATACCTGTATCACCAGGTTTTGGTATTGGTAAAACCTTCCTCTATACCCATACCCTTCCGGATATCCCTACCTATCTCATAGATGGTGAAAAAGTAGAAGAGGAGATTTATAGATTGAGAAGGATAATTGAGAAGACTGAGGAGGAACTCTTGGAGTTAAGGGAACAGATAGGTTCTGAGATGGGAAAGGACCTGGCAGAGTTCATCTCTATCCAGCTTGCCCTCCTAAAGGACAGAGGAGTTATTCTTAAGACTGAGGAGCTCATTCACAAGAGGAGATACAATGCTGAAAGAGCATATAAAGAAGCAGTCTTTGAGATTAGTAGACCCCTTACCCATGCTTCTCAACCCTTTTTTAGAGAGAGGACAGATGATATTATGGATGTGGTAAATAGGGTGATGAGGAACTTCTTAGGGGTCTCTATCCCTTCTATTCTTGAAGCCCCTGCAGGTTCTATAGTGGTAGCCCATCAGCTTCCACCTTCAGAAGCAGCTCTATTAGACCCTAAGAAGGTCACAGGTGTGGCTATCGAATTGGGTGGAAAGACATCCCATACTGCAATTATGACCAAAGCTCTGGCTATACCAGCTGTCTTAGGGGTAAAGAATCTCCTCTTAAGAGTCAAACCAGATGAAGCTCTCATCCTTGATGGAAATAGGGGTCTGCTCATAACAAACCCCTCTGAGAAGAGAGTGAAGCTTTACAAAAAGGAGAAGGAGAGGTTCTTAGCCCATCAGAAGTTCCTATCCCAGCTAAAGGAGGTAGAGGCTGTTACTAAGGATGGGAGACATATAGACCTTTCTGCAAATATAGAGTTCCTCGCTGATACCTATTCTGCCTTGAAATACGGGGCAAGGGGGGTCGGTCTGTTTAGAACAGAGTATCTCTACCTTACGAGAAGGAGGGCACCTACAGAAGAGGAGCAGTATGAGATCTTCTCTATGGTAGTAAAGAGGATGAAGCCCTATCCTGTAATCATACGCACCTTTGACCTGGGTGGAGATAAGATGATTTCTAATTACACTGAACATAACCCCTTCCTGGGATGGAGAGCTATAAGGTTCTGCTTAGACCATAGGGAATTTTTTGAGACACAACTCAGAGCTATACTCAGGGCTTCAAAAGAGGGTAATGTGAAGATTATGTTTCCTATGATTGCTACCTTGGAAGAGTTGAGGAGGGCTAAATTTGTCCTTAAGAGGGTAAAAGAGAAATTGAGAAGAGAGGGTATACCCTTTGATGAGGAGTGTGAGGTAGGGATTATGGTAGAGACACCATCCGCTGCTATTATGGCTGATAGCCTTGCCAAGGAGTGTAGCTTCTTCTCTATAGGTTCTAATGACCTCACTCAGTATACCCTTGCAGTAGATAGGGGAAATGAGAGGGTGGCAAAACTCTATGACCATTTCCACCCCTCTGTCCTTAGACTTATTGCCCAGGTTATAGAGGCTGCCCATAGAAATGAGATATGGGTAGGACTCTGCGGAGAGCTCGCTTCTGACCCCTTATCCATCCCCCTCCTTGTGGGTCTGGGGATAGATGAACTATCTATGGCTCCTATAGCTGTCCCTGAGGCGAAGAGGGTGATAAGGGCTATAGATATACCTACAGTAAAAGAGATTGCTCAGAGGGTATTGAGATTTCGCACACCCTCTCAGGTTACAGGGTTCCTGCGTAGAGTATTGGAGAGGAGATACCCTGAATTGAGGGATATAATCCATAAGAAACCAGAGATATGCTTGATCTAATCTATAACCTGCCTGAGGAGATAGAAGAGGCTGTGAAGTTGTCCAAGGAAATTAAGGGATATGAGAAGATAGAGAATGTTGCTGTATGTGGAATGGGAGGTTCTGCAATTGGAGGAGAGATACTGAAGGCAATCTTGTATAACCGCTCTCCTGTTCCTGTAATCATTCATAGGGATTATTCCCTCCCAAAATTCGTGAGTGAAAAGACTCTCCTCTTTATCATCAGTTACTCTGGAAATACCGAAGAGACCCTCAGTTCTTATAAAGAGGCAAAGGGGTTGAATCTCTCCCCTATCTGTATCACCTCAGGAGGTAGACTTGCTCAGTTATCAGAGGAGAATAAGAATTCCATAATAAAAGTCCCTGATGGTTACCCCCCAAGGGCTGCCATCGCCTATCTCTCCATCCCCCTTCTATTGGCTGTCCAGAGAACTGGTCTTATCTCAAATATAGAAGGGGAGATAAAGGAGGTAGTCTCTCTCTTAAAAGAGAAGAGGGAAGGGTATAGAAAAGAGGCAGAGAGACTCTCCTTAGAACTTATGGGCTTTTTCCCCATTGTCTATTCCCTCTCAAGGATAATGGACCCTGTTGCCATAAGGTGGAGGTGTCAGTTTAATGAGAACTCAAAAGTTCTCTGCCATACAAATTTCTTTCCAGAACTTGACCATAATGAGATAGTGGGTATGGGAGGGGTGGAGGGGTTAATCCCCTTATCCTATCTGATAATCCTCAGAGACCCTAAGGTCTATCCAAAAAACCTAAGACGCCTTGATTATACTCTGAAGATTCTGAAAGGAACCTTCAGTAGATCCTTCCAGTTCCTGCCGGATGGAGAATCTGACCTTGCAAGGATATTCTCCGGGATACTCTTTGGAGACTTTCTGAGCTTCTATTTGGCAAAGAGGAGAGGGGTAGACCCTCTCCCGGTAGAGAGGATAGAGACTTTAAAGAGATGGTTAAGGTCCTGATACCTGCTGCTGGAGAGGGTAAAAGGCTCAGACCCCATTACCCAAAACCCTTAATTCCGGTAGCTGGCAAACCTATCCTTGGACAGATCCTTGATAGGGTTATAAAATTTAAACCAGAAGAGATAGGGGTTATTATAAACCCAGGAACTCCTTCTATAGAAGAGTATATCAAAGAGAATTACCCTTATAATATTACCTTAATAGAACAACCAGAGCCCTTAGGACTCGGACATGCTATATTTATGGCAAGGGAGAGATTTTCTAACTCTCCCCTCTTAATAATCCTGGGAGATACCATTACAGATGTAGGACCCGATATAATAGGAGATGAGAATATCATAGGTGTAAGGGAAGTAAAGGACCCATCAAGGTTCGGTGTTATAGAGATAGAGGGAGGTTATATAACGGATGTGATAGAGAAGCCAGAGAAGCCGAAGTCAAATCTTGTGATTGCAGGGGTATACTACTTCAAGCAGCCAAAGTCTCTATTTGAAGCCTTAGACTATATTATTGAAAAAGGGATAAGGACAAGAGGGGAGTATCAGCTCACAGATAGTTTGGGTTTAATGATTGAAAGGGGAGAAAGGTTCAAGCCTTATATTATAAGAGAATGGTTGGACTGTGGAACCCCTCAGGCTCTACTCTCTACCAATCGTTCATTAATAGAAAAAGAACCCTATTGGAGAGAAAGGAGAGGAGTTCTTATAGTCCCCCCTGTCTATATTGATGATTCTGCAAGATTGGAGAATTCCATAATAGGACCCTATACCTCCATATGTAAAGGGGCAGAGATAAGAGACTCTATAATTAGAGACTCAATAGTGATGGATGGTGCAGAAGTAGAAGGGGTAATCTTAGAGAAGTCCCTTTTAGGGAAGAGGAGTAGACTTATAAGGGAGACCCAGAGCCTAAATATTGGTCCGGGAGAGGAGTGTAGACTAAAAGTAGAGACTTGACTTTTAGATAAGTAGATATAAAATGATAATACGGGGCGTGGCGCAGTTGGTTAGCGCACCAGCTTGGGGTGCTGGGGGTCGTCCGTTCAAATCGGATCGCCCCGATTATAAGGAGAAGAGATGGGAGAATCTCTGCTTTCCAATAAAAGTATAAAGGCAGTAGCCGGTCTATTGAGAAGCTTTGTAAGAGAAGGAAATTTTAGTTATGTGGATAAGATAAAGGTAGCAAAAGACCCTTCCCAGTTCAGTGAAATCCTCTTCTCAGCTCTAAGAGAAGCAAGAGAGAACCCAAAAGCCTTTATCCCTAATGAGATTCAGTTAGAGGAGACCCTTAACCTTGCAAAGGATAGTTTAGAAGAGGTAAAGAGAACAGTGGCTATCTATGCCCTCTCCTTCCCTTCTAAGGAGGGTTGACAAAGTGGAAATACCCCTTAGACTAATAAATAGAAAGGAGGGAGTATGAAAATTGTATTAACTCTGAGTGCGATAGTGGTCGCCCTGTTTCTGATTACAGGGTGCCCCGAGGAGGATACTGAAGCCCCAAAGGTGAGTATGGTAAAACCCGATACTACCCTTACCGATACTGTCACTTTAAAGGCTTATGCCACAGATAACAAAGGGGTAAGTAAGGTGGAGTTTTACTCAGATGTGGATACTGTGGCTATAGGAGAGGATACAGAGGCAGAATCTGACTCACTCTACTCTATAAATTGGGATACTAAGGCAGGAGTGCCCGCCAGTCTCGATTCTGTGGTTACTGTAAAGCTCTGGGCAAAGGCATATGATGAGGCAGGTAATGTGGGAGTTTCTGATACAGTTGAGGCTACCGTAGATAATACAGGTAAATAGGAGTCCCTTACCATACGCCGGAGGGTTTTTAAACCCTCCGGCATTTTTTTAAACCCTTTTATGATTTTGGAGTCTAACTTAATAGAGATTAATGGATGATGAGATACTTATTAAAGAATTTAAAAAGGGTAATAAGAGAGCCTTTGAGGAGTTGGTTAAGAGATACCAGCGCAGGGTCTATTCTCTCTGTTATAGAATGGTTCGTAATTACGAAGATTCGGCTGACCTTACCCAGGAGGTATTTGTTAGGGTCTATAAGGGTCTTAAGAGGTTTCGTTTTAAATCATCCCTATGGACATGGATATATAGGATCACCCTCAACCTCTGCATCAGCTTCTCTAAATCTAAGAAGAGGGCATCTCTACAGAATAGTCTCTTTCCTCATCCTCCCACACCCCAGGAGAGTTATAGAAGAGAGGAACTCAGGAAGGCTGTTGATAAGGCTATCCTTTCCCTTCCATCCCAGCAGAGGGCAGTCTTTATTATGCACTACTACGAGGATATGAAGTATAAGGAGATTGCAGAAGTTATGGGGTGCAAACTCGGAACTGTTAAGGTCCACTACTTCCAGGCAATAAGGAGACTTAGGGAACTTTTAAAAGAATGGGTTTGATATGGATTGTAGAAAAGTAAAGGAGAGACTCTTAGAATATCTGGAAGGAGGTCTCCCCTTAAGAGAGAGGAGAGAGATTAGGGAACATTTAAGGGTATGCAAGGAGTGTAATAGAGAGATAGAGAGCCTGAAAAGACTCTTCAGCATCTTGGATAGAGAGGATATCCCTGAACCTGAAGAAGAGTTCTGGAGAAGACTCCCTGAAAGGGTATACATCCAATTGAATAGAAGTCAGAGACTCCACAGGATTATAATAGCTATTGCTGCATCTGTAGTAATCGTTATAGGAGGACTATTACTCTTTAAATATACGCATAAAGAGAAGGTCACCTATCCTATCTCAGAGTCCATCTCTCCCATAGATACCTTGTCAGATTTAATAGTGATGGCAAAGAATAGGGAAGAGATAGAGAGGATTGTGTTTAAGGAGATCGCTCCAAAAGACCTTAGTGTGCTTGAATCTGAAGAGATAGAGGAGTCAGATATTGATGAGTTGATAGATGAACTTAGTAATGAGGAGAAGCTTCTCTTATGTGAGGAGCTCGAAAAACTCAGGAAAGGGGGTAGATAGTATGGGAAAGATTTTAATCCTTCTGCCTTTCTGTTTGAGTCTGGCTCAGCCCCTCCAGAAGAGAGAGCCAAAGGAATTGATAGAGACCATAAGGATATGGAGGCTTACTGAGGAGTTGAATCTCTCAGAAGACCAGGCTGCAAAGCTCTTTCCAAAGTTGAAGAAGATAAGGGAGGTTAAGAGGGAGTTTAAAAGGAAGAGAAGGGAGATACTCAAAGCCATAGAAAAAGAACTTAAAAGGAAAAAACCGAGAGAGGATGTCCTTAAGAAAGAGATAGAAGATTTGAATAGAGAGGATAAGGAGTTTAGAGAAAAGGAGGAGAGGTTAAAAGAGGAGATCTTTGAGGTCTTGACTATTGAACAACAGGCAAGGTTTCTACTCTTTCAAGAAAGGTTTGATAGAGAGATAAGGGAGATGATAAAGAGGATAAGGCATAGATTAAAGAGATGAAGACCCTTAGACAATCTCTGCCCATCTTGTATAGACTGTGCGGTGATAGCTGGTATTCACCGCTGCGAATAATGGAAGAGATGGAAAGACTCTACCACCTAAATTGAGAATCCTTTTGAAAATGGATTTATACGAGTAGAAATTTTTTAATACCCACCCTGTCCCTTCATAGAGTTCCTCCGCAGACATTCTCTTTGGTCTAAATACTACATGGTCTATATCATATTT
>CAZWJY010000044.1:0-11131 GCA_964634335.1 uncultured bacterium | reverse complement strand
ATATTCTCTAATACCCTCCAATAAGACTGATTACCATGTGTGTTGACGCTTGCATTTAGTATCTTGACAACTCCAAATTTATATGATATAAGACTGAATGAACCATTTCTTCCTGATAGCACCCATTTCAGCCATTATCGCCCTTGGATTTGTGGCTATTCTTATCCGATATATAATCAAAAAGCCTGAGGGTGATGCTTTGATGGTTAAGATTGCTAAGGCTGTTAGGCAAGGGGCAGAGGCTTATATTAAGAGGCAGTATAGTATCGTTGGTATATTCTTTGGTATCGTCTTTGTTATTCTTCTATTCCTGGTTAAGTTAGGACTTCTCCCCTTACCTGTCCCCTTTGCTTTTCTCACAGGTGGGCTATTCTCAGGACTTGCAGGGTATATAGGGTTATCTGTCTCTACAAGGTCAAGTTCCAGAACCACAGAGGCAGCCAAGACCTCCCTTAATAGAGCATTGAAAATTGCCCTCTCCTCAGGTATGACTATGGGACTTGTGGTTGTAGGACTTGCTCTTCTATACCTGGCTGTCTGGTATTTGATTCTCGACTATGTATATAAAGGTTATCCGGATGCAGAGAGGATTCATATCATCACTTCCACAATGCTCAACTTTGGAATGGGAGCGAGTTTTCAGGCACTCTTTGCAAGGGTAGGGGGAGGGATATTTACAAAGGCTGCAGATGTGGGAGCAGACCTCGTAGGAAAGACAGAGAAGGGTATACCAGAGGATGACCCAAGAAATCCTGCAGTCATTGCCGATAATGTGGGGGATAATGTGGGAGATGTGGCAGGGATGGGAGCTGACCTCTATGAGTCCTATACAGATGCTATCGTTGCCAGTATGGCTCTGGCTGTGGCAGCAGGATTGAGTATAAGGGGGGTAATCCTACCTATGGCAATAGCAGGGGCAGGTATAATTGCTTCTATCCTTGGATTCTTCTTTGTAAGGGTTGGAGAGAGGGCTGAACAGAGCTCCCTCCTCTGGGCATTGAGAAAAGGGGTATATGGTTCTTCCATTCTTGTAGCTATCTTCTCTTTCCTGATAATTAGATTCCTCTTCAAGGGTGCACACCTCGGCATATACTTCTCAGTCCTCTCAGGGCTTGTAGCAGGAGTAATAATAGGCTTCTTTACAGAATTCTTCACCTCAGAGAATTACTCTCCCACACTATCCATATCAAAATCTGCAGTCACCGGGGCTGGAACAGTGATAATTGAGGGGATTTCTGTGGGGATGCTCTCCACTGCCCCAAGTGTAATAGTCGTTGCTCTTGCAGTTCTTGCCAGTTTCTTTTTTGCAGGAGGAGGATGGAATTTTAACTTGGGTCTTTATGGGGTCGGAATAGCTGCTGTGGGGATGCTCTCTACCCTTGGTATAACCCTGGCTACAGATGCCTATGGTCCTGTTGCTGACAATGCTGGTGGAAATGCTGAGATGTCTAACCAGAAACCCATCGTAAGGGAAAGAACAGATGCCCTGGATGCCCTTGGAAATACTACTGCTGCTACAGGTAAGGGATTTGCTATAGGCTCTGCTGCCCTAACTGCCCTTGCTCTTCTCGTTGCTTACAGAAATGAGGTCTCCCATCAAGGTGGAGGGATAGATATTAGTATAATAAACCCAAGACTTCTGGTAGGTATATTCATTGGAGCAATGCTCGTCTTCTGGTTCAGCTCTCTGATAATGAGAGCAATTGGAAGGGCTGCAGAGGCTATAGTATTGGAGGTGCGTAGACAGTTTAAAGAGATAGAAGGGCTTATGGAGGGAAGAGCAGCACCTGACTATAAGAAGGCTGTGGAGATATGCACAAAAACTGCCCAGAAGCAGATGATTCTGCCATCCATCTCCTCTATCCTTGCGCCTATAATCGTAGGGATACTCATAGGAGTTGAAGGAGTTATGGGACTCTTAGCAGGTGCCATTACCACAGGTTTTGGTATGGCTATATTTATGGCAAATGCAGGAGGAGCTTGGGATAATGCAAAGAAGTATATTGAGAAGGGACATTATGGGGGCAAGGGTTCTGAGGCTCATAAGGCAGGGGTTATTGGGGATACAGTGGGAGACCCTTTTAAGGATGCAGCAGGACCCTCTCTAAATATTCTCATAAAGCTTATGGCTATAGTATCCATTGTATTTCTGGGTTTAACTCTGAGTATATCCCTATTTAGATAAATTCCTAACATAGAGCCCTGAGGTGCCTATTATAGAGAAAACTATTGCAAGCAACTTATGCATCCATCACCTCCAAACTCCTCTCTATCAGCCCACTTAATTTCTCTCAAATGTCAAGTTCGTGTGGTCTTAAACTTACCCATAGATTAATCTCTTTTCCCGTGAAACCGAGATTGCCACGCCCCTGTGAAATAGAGTATAGCAGCTGGTCTTACTTATTTTTGAGGAGAATATACCTTTCTTTCCATTCTTCCATAAGCGTTATCTTTTATTTCACAGGGGCTCGCAATGACAGAAGCGAAGATTTTTGGCTTTCTGTAAACCTATAATTATGGGTAAATCTCAGTGTCTGGTTACATCCCTTAGATCCATCGGTCTAACTGATGTTTAGAATCCTCTATCTTACAGATTAGAGAAGATTCAGGTCTTATCAGTAAATCCTATAAACCTTAACTCCTCTGTAGTAGTGGGAGAGAATCTTCTTATAGTTATATCCTCTCCTTGCCATCTCCATAGCACCCCATTGACACATACCAACGCCATGTCCATAACCATAACCCTTAATCATTACACTATCCTCTCCTATTTTAAAATCGAAATAGTTGCTTGGTAGATTGAAGATTTTTCTTAAGGTAACAGAGGAGATGGTGATACTACCATAATTGCTTATCACCTTCCACTCCACAGGTCTTTTAGACTTCGCCTTCTTTTTTATTATTCTTTCTATTCTTAAATCTTTAGGATTTGACAGCTTTGCCTGTAATAGCTTCATTATAAGAGAGAAAAACTTCTCCCTTGGTATTCTTCTATTCCAGGAGAATTTTGGAGAGGAAGAGCAGAAAGGTCTCGGGTGTTGCCAGAACCAATGTGGTGGGACATCATTGATACTTCTGAGATAGGGAATCCTTTTGGTATTGAACACCCTTGATACATCGGCAGTAACGCCTCCACAGGTAGAATGATACATTGCATTGATTATTTCTCCCTTAAATATACCTACCTCTCCTCTTGTCTCCAATACCGCTTTTGTTCCTAAGGGGGTTTCAACTGACCTCCCTCCATAGACCTGGTCCCTTGAGGAGCCGTAGAGGTCAAAATCTCTATCTCTACATTTCTCAAGTTTACGGAGGGCATAACTTCTGGCAGCTACTGCTTGAGCCTTTATTGCTTCAAAGACCTCAGGGTCCTTAGTCCCTATCTCACAGGGCACTACACCGAATAGATAGTCCTCTAAGGGCAGAATATTGATAACCCTTATCTTCCCATTCTGATTTCTGGAAATCTTTACATCTCCTCTATAAGCTCTCCCTTCTACAAGTATAGAACCCGCAGAATCTGTAGATATATAGATAGGTAGAGAGGGTTCTAAGACCCTTAGAGAGTCATTGATTAAGATTATAAGCCCTGTATCCTGAATCTTTATCTTCCATAAATTCTGGGAAGACTCCTTCTTTATTCTCCCTCCCATCCTTACTCTGAAGGAGGAGTTGGAGGAGAGGGTTACTGAATCCCTTCCATCAAGAATTAGAACTCTCACTAAGGGAACCCTTGGAAGTCTTTTAGGAACTATCAAGGGGACACAGCTAACCATCAAGAGGATGAAAGGGAAAAGTCTCCTCATTGGTATTTATATTCTATCTCTTTCAAGACCTCTCCCCTTTTATCCCTTCTTATCTCCTTTAATAACCTTCCCTCTGAATCATAATGACATTCTGTATAACCAAAGGTCTTCCCTTTATCATCCTGCCAAATTATTCTAATGGGCTTCTTATGGCTATTGTATTTATATATCCAAGACTTAATTCTTCTCCCTCTATTATCTACCCATATCTTCTTCTCCAATCTATTGGTCTTCTTATGATATTCATATAGACACCTCCATTGAAGGTCTCCTTGAGGGTCCTGGTATTCCTCTTCTATTATCTCCTTTGCAGACCCATACTTTACCAGTTCAATTCCATCCAATCTATCCCCTTTTGTAAAACGGAGCCTCTTTATAACCCTCCCCTCCCCATCATATTCGAACCTGTAGTAATGGAGAAGGTCCCTTTTTGGGCTGAGATAGATTTCCTTCAATATCTTGCCTCTCTCCTTTTCATATCTCCTTATCTCTTCTGTCCTCCCTTTGGAAAGGACCAATATTTCTGATACCTCCTTCAACTTTTCAGGTCTTCTTATATCTAAATGGGATTCCAATTTCGCTACAAGTCTCATAGCTATGGATACATCATCCCTCTCCATTGCCTCCTTTATCTTCTTTAGCATATATGTCTCATATTCCTTAGATGCCTGAAGGATTAGTTTGTAGTCTACTTTTTTTCTTGCCTCTTCTATACTCTTTTCCAGTTCCTCTCTCTTCTCCTTAAGTCTTAGAGAAATTTCAGCAAGCTGTTCTTCCAATCTTTTCTTCTCTTCGTAGAGGTTCTTATATACCATATAATCCTCTTCCTGGGAAGTCATCAGATCCTCAATCTTTTAACCCATCCCTTCAGCTTCTCAATTCTTGAATAGTCGGTAAGGTCTACTTTTAAGGGGGTAATGGATATCCATCCCTTTTCAATAGCCTCACAGTCTGAACCCCTCTTTAGTTCACAGGAGAGCTCTCCATAGATTCTATAACTCACCTCACCCTTCTCATTCACACTCTTATGGGCTCTATCCTTATAGATTCTCTTACCCAGGTAGGTAACTTTTATACCCTTTATCTCCCCACCGGGTATATTTATATTAAGAAAGGTCCCCTTCCAAGGGGGGGATTTAATCAATTCTTTTATAAGTCTTACAGCGATTTCAAGGTTCTTATTCCTATCAATCACAGATACGGCTAAGGAAGGGATTTTAAGGATAGCCCCTTCCAAGGCTGCAGCCACAGTGCCTGAATAAGTAACATCTTCACCAAGATTTGGTCCATGATTTATTCCAGATATGATAAGGTCTATAGGTTTCCTTATAAGGGCATAATGGGCAAGGAGAACACAATCGGTAGGGGTTCCTGAAATTCCAAACCATCTTGGTTCCAATTTTTGAACTCTTATAGACCTCTTTGGAGTAAAGGAGTGCCCTGCGCCTGACTTCTCTCTGTTGGGTGCCACTACCCACACCTCACCCAATTCCTTAATCCCATGATAGAGAACCCTTAATCCCTTGGCTCTAACCCCATCATCATTGGTAAGGAGAATGACAGGCTTCTTCATTTCCAGAAGCACCTGAGAACAAGAATAATAAATCTTAGAGTATCGAGGAGAGGATGGATAAAACTTATGCCATTCTGATAGAGGGTGGTAATGGGAACCTCAGTGATTCTATACCTCTTCTGTCCTGCCTTTATGAGAAGTTCTGACTCTGTCTGATAGTGAGAAGTCTTTAAGGAGATATTCTTTAAGACCTCTGTCCTTATCAGTCTAAACCCGCACTGACTATCTCTAATTCTTCTCTTTATAAATAAAGAGACGACAAGGGATGTGAGAAGATTAGAGATTCTATTTAAGAGGGGCATATCTTTAGTATTACCCATCCTATTGCCAATTACTATATCTGACTTCTCTATACTATCAAGCAGGCGTCCCAACTCTTCTATTCTATGCTGTCCATCAGCATCCAAGGTTAAGACATAAGAAAGACCCTTTTTAATAATAAGAGAGAAGCCTGTCCTCTGGGCTGCGCCCTTACCTCTATTCCTTAGGTGCCTCCTTACCTCTATCCCATAGTCTTTTGATACTCTATATGTATCATCCACAGATCCATCATCTATCACTATAATATTCTCTCTTTTAAAACCAAAATCTATAAGCCCTTCTATTACCTTAGAGATACTTCTCCCTGCATTATAGGCAGGTATTACTACCCCGATATTAGCCAGATTCCCTCTCACTCTTATAGTAGTGATAGTATCGATAGTAATAATACCCTCTCCGAACCTCTACTCCATTGAGGACCACACCCAAAACTTTTGCCTTGGTAGGTTCAAGAGTATTTATTGCATTATCCAGGGCTCTCCTATCTGTGGTTTGACCTCGGACAACAAGGATTACACTCTCACACTGAGGGGCTAAAATAGATGTATCAGCACCTGCAAGGACAGGGGCACTATCTATTACAATGAATTCAAATCTCTTATGCAAATCCTCTAAAGCCTTCCCCACACTAAAAGAGGCGAAGAAGTCTGAGGGACTGGGTGGACGGGAACCGGAGAAGATACAGTATAGGTTCTCTATATCTGTCTTGAAGACAATATCCTTAAGAGAAGCAACCCCCACAACCCATTCTGTGAAGCCAGGTTTTCTTGGTCTGCCAAATATATTATGGATCATACTCTTTCTTAAGTCTAAATCTAATAGCAAGGTCTTCTTTCCACTTTTGGCAATAGCCACTGCAAGGTTGATAGCCACTGTAGTCTTTCCTTCTCCTGCACCTGGTGATGAGATAACAACCGAGCCTATAGGTCTATCTGGAGAGGCATATTGTAGGGAAGTCCTAAGAATTCTAAAAGCCTCACTTCCTGCACGATGAGAGGACTCATCCAAAATTCTTGGATTCTCCTCTCCTCTCCCTTTTCTTAAGAAGGAGAGAAAACCACGCCTTTCTTCTATCTTAGGTATAGTAGCCAGCAGGGGTAGAGTAAAAAACCTCTCTATATCCTTTGGTGTCTTTATGGATGTATCTAAGTATTCTAAGAGGAAACAGAGCCCACCTGCCAGGAGCAGAGCCAAGAAGAAACCAAGTGTAAGGTTGCGTTTGGGTTTTGGTTGAACCTTTGAAGCCCCTTTTGCCAAGTCGATAATCCTAATCTCTGAGAGCCTCCCTGCCTCAGTAATCCTTGCCTGTTCCCTCTTTTCTGAGAGGAGTGCATAGATCTTCTGGTCAGTCTGAGCCCTTCTGGTCAACTGAGCCAGTTCCCTCTCCTCACTCGGGAGTTTCCTTAGCATCCTCTCATACTCATCCCTCATCTTTTTAATAACCTCCTCTCTGGTCTGTAACCCCTCTATATTCAACTTCAGTTCAAAGGCAGAGTCAAACAGGGTCTTGAGTCTGCTCATAGGGTCTATCGCCCCTTCCTTTATTACAAGCTTACTTGCCTCTTCTTTAATCCTTTTCTTAATCTCCTCTATCTGATTGTCAAGGGCTTTAATCTTGGCACTCTTCTCATCTATTCCCTGAATTAAGAGATTAGCCCTCTCTACCTCCAAGCGGTCCAGGTTATCCTTCAGGCTGAGAATTAAAGGAGAGGATATATTCTCAAGTTTTGCTGACATACCTGTCTTCTCCTTTTCAATAAGTTCCTCAAGATATTTCAATTTCTGCTCAGCTTCCTTGCGACTAACCCTTGTCTGGTTATACATCATATCAAAATTGGATTCCTTTTCTATAAGGCTCCTCGCTTCATCAGAGAGGGAGACAATTTTATGGGTCTCTTTAAATCTCTCAAGTTCCTCCTCTGCTCTATTCAGCCTATCCTCTACTATCTTCAATTGTTCCTCCACAAATCTTCTTATAGCTGATATATCTGCCCTCCGCTGGGCAAGGTCATATTTCTGATAGGTAGAGACAACTGCATTCACCAGACCTATAGCTATCTCAGGGGATGGAGCTGTTGCACTTATCTCAATAGTATTAGACTCTTTTACAGACTTTGCAGATATGGAACTCTGAATATGGGAAACGAGGTCTGAAGAATGGGAGCCGGCAAGGGCGATTTTCAATCTCTCAGGCATCTCCTCTGCTACCATCTTTGCTACAGAGCGACTCTTTATGAGCCTCAAGTGTTTTGTAATAGCTTCTGGACCATACCACCAATACATCGGTCTTGTTCCAAAGAGGTCTGTCTCACTCCCTCGCTCAATAGCAATAGTAGAGGTGGCTCTATATAAAGGGGGGGTGCGCAGAGTAAAATATAAGGTTGAGAGGATTACAGCCAAGAATACTGTAAGGGCAAGCCATCTCCTCTGCCAGATTATATCCCAGTAGGTAGATATATCAAACTCTTGTCTATCCTCCATTAACGACTCCTATAGTTTTGGATAGTAAAATAGAGGTTGACAAGGGTAGTGATGGAGGTGAGGAATATAAGAAAGTCTCTCACCTGTGAGAATCTGGACTGGGGGATAATCACTATATCTCCAGACTTTAGGAATATAAGTTCCCCTTTCCTCATACTCTTACCAAGATTGATTCTCCTCTCTTTCCCGGTCATCCCATCAATCATTTTAATCCTACTCAAATCAGCCCTTTGAGTAGGTCCTCCAGCAGTAGAGATAAGCTCTGTTATATCTGGGGAGGCTGTAAATGAGTAGACGCCAGGACCCTTTACCTCTCCCCAGACATAAACCCTGATCCTTCCTTCTGGGGGTTGATTTAAAAGCCCCGTCTCTCCTAACAAAAGGAGGGAGAATATTAGAATCTTATGCATTATTATATTTTAATACCTCCTATCCCAAAGTCAACCCCTTATGAGTTAAACTTATCCACAAATTAATCTCTTAATGGTCATCGCCACGCCCGTCTTCGGCTGGCTTTTACTTTCCCTTTTTGAATGTATAGATTTTGGTTATACATTGCTATTGACATTGTCTTAAAAATTATTATTTTTTATAAAGGAGGTATTATGAAAAGATGGATAGGTGTGGTGGCTTCCCTTCTCCTGATAGGATTTATCTATCAGACTGAAGGAGTGACCTGGACAATAGAGAAGGTGACCGATAATACAGAGGATGACTGGTTCCCCTTCCTCACCACAGACCCTGCAGGTGTTCATATGGTCTATAACCATAATGACGGCGATTGGGAAGCATTCTATGCCACCAATGCCTCAGGACCCTGGCAGAGTAGCAGAATAACGGATAATACCAGGAATGATGCAGGTATGGATATAGCCGTAAAGGCTGGTAATATCCATATAGCCCTTATGTGGCAGGATACCCCAGATGTGGAGATATCCTATTGTAAAGGCAAACCCGGAAGCTGGAGTATAGAGAGGGTGACCGACAATGGAGATGATGACGGTGGTCCCAGTATGATAATAGACAAGAACGGCTATGCACATATGGCTTATATGAAAAATACAGGTGGTGATTATGAGATTTTCTATGCTAACAATGTGACAGGCTCTTGGAAAGAAGAGCAGGTTACGGATAATGGAGTAGATGATGCCTATCCCTCTTTAGCTCTGGATAAGGCAGGGAATCCACATATCGCCTTTGTGAGAATCGCCCCTGGACCCACTATAGCTATCTTCTATCTCAAGAAAGTAGCAGGAGTCTGGCAGGAGGAGAAGGTAGTGGATATTCCACCTCCAGGAACCATGACCTTCCCTATGCTCAATCTGGACTCTAATGACTATGCCCATCTTGCCTATGCCAAATTTGATGGGACAGATAATGAGATATACTACACCAACAATGCCACAGGCTCCTGGCAGGAGAGCAAGGTAACCAGTAATGACTTTGATGATGCTCTTCCAACCCTTGCCTTAGACCCACAGGATAAGGCACATATAGTCTACCTGACAGATGAGGGAGGGGCTGATGTAGAAATATTCTATGCCAACAACACGGCTGGAGTATGGGATATAGGCAGGGTGACTGATAACTCTGTAGACGATCATGCCTATTACGGGCGATACTTTGCTCTGGATAATCATGGCTTTGGACATATCGCCTTCTGGAATGACTCTGATGGAGATGATGAGATATACTATGCCAAAAGCAATGAGCCTTTATTTACAGGGATAGAGGAGAAAGGGGTAGCATTACCCAAGACCTTCCTAAAAGTATATCCCAACCCCTCCAAGGGATTCTCAGTCATCAGTTATCACTTACCAGCTAAAAGCAGGGCAGACATCGGAATCTATGATGCCACAGGTAGACTTATAAAGAACTTCAGAGCAGAACCAGGAAGCCACAGAGTGATATGGCATACGGATAATCTCCCTTCAGGTGTCTACTTCTGCAGATTAACCACAAAAGGGTTTTCCACTACCCAGAAAGTCATCGTTAAATAAAAAACATAGGGGCGTTCTTTTAAGAACGCCCCTCCTCTCATCCAACACTGATTTACAATTTTATCTCTTAGAGACTATCCGATAATGGTCATTGCCACGCCCCTGTCAAATAGAGTATAGCAGTTGGTTTCACATTATTTTGAGGAGAATATACCTATTGCTATTGACATTGTCTTAAAAATTATTATCTTTTATAAAGGAGGCATTATGAAAAGATGGATAGGTATGATAGCTTCCCTTCTCCTGATAGGATTTATCTATCAGGCTAAGGGGGTAAGCTGGACTATAGAGAAGGTGACAGACAACACGGAGGAGGATGTTGATCCTGTCATTGCCATAGATAGAGGAGATATCTATATTGCTTACACCCATAATGATGGAGATGGAGAAGTCTTCCTTGCTACCAATGTTACAGGAGTCTGGCAAAATCATAGAATAACAGATAATACAAGGTATGACTTTGCCTATGATATATCTGCAAGAAACGAAGATATCTATATAGCCATACAATGGCAGGATACCCCAGATATGGAAATCTCCTATTGTAAGGGCAGACCTGGAAGCTGGAATATAGAGAGGGTAACCGATGATGTCAGTAATAATGAATGGCCCAGTATGGCAATAGACAAAAATGACTATGCTCATATAGCCTATATGAAGGACCATAAGATATTCTATGCTAATAATGTCACAGGCTCCTGGAAAGAAGAACAAGTTACAGACGATGGCGATTATCCTTCTCTGGCTCTGGACAGGTCAGGTAATCCTCACATCGTCTTTGTAAGAGGAGGTTCTCATATCTTCTATATTAGAAAGGAGGCAGGAATCTGGAAAGAGGAAAAGATAGTGGATATAGTTGGAATTATGACTTCTATGGTCTATTCTAATTTAGCATTGGATAAGTCAGGTTTTGCCCATCTTGCTTATTTTAATTCCGACGGAACTGATGA
>CAZWJY010000043.1:0-11501 GCA_964634335.1 uncultured bacterium | reverse complement strand
CTCTCTCTGTTCTATAATAAGAGAAGGATAGCGGTCTTAGGAGATATGAAAGAGCTGGGAGAATCTTCAGAAAGGTTTCATAAAGAGATAGGGAGAGAGGCAGGGAGGATAGCAGATATAGTAGTGGCTGTGGGAGACCAGGCAAGGTTCTATAATGGTCTCTACTTTAAGACAAAGAGGGAGGCTATGAGATTCTTAAGGGGTCTTCTAAAACCAGGGGATGTCGTTCTTATAAAGGGGTCAAGGGCTACAAGGATGGAAGAGATAGCTGCTTCTATAATGAGGGGTTGAGATGCTCTACCATCTATTATATCCGCTAAGAGACTATTTTGGTCCCTTTAACCTATTCCACTATATTACCTTCAGGGCTGCCTATGCAGCCATCATCTCTCTCCTCCTCTCCTTATTTTTGGGTCCACCATTTATAAGGAGGATGAGAAAGAGAGCCCTGGGGGAGAGGATTAGGGAGGAGGTGCCTGAAAGGCATAAAAGGAAAGAGGGGACCCCTACTATGGGAGGTCTTCTCATAATATTCTCTATTGTGGTATCTATCCTTCTCTTGGGTGACCTCACCAATAGGTATGTCCACCTCTCCCTCCTCACCCTTTTATGGCTTGGATTACTGGGTTTTTTAGATGACTATAAAAAGACTAAGTATCAGAAGGGGTTATCAAAACGGACAAAGTTTCTATTCCAGATACTCTTAGGTCTTCTCATAGGTTCTATCCTCTATCTCTCTCCCCTTGACCCGGGATACAAATCCAAGACAAATCTCCTCCTCTTTAAGAATTTTCTCTTAGATTTCGGTGTATTCTATATCCCCTTCTCTGTTCTTGTAATAACTGCCACAACAAATGCAGTAAATCTGGCAGATGGGTTGGATGGGCTTGCTATAGGACTATTGGGGACCGCTCTTGGAGCTTATGCAGTCCTCTCCTATGTGGCTGGTCATATCAAGATAGCAGACTACCTGAATGTGATATATGTTCCAGGTGCAGGAGAGCTTACTGTTGTATGCGCTGCTGCCCTTGGGGCATCCCTTGGGTTTCTATGGTTCAATGCCTATCCTGCGTCTATATTTATGGGGGATACAGGGGCTTTATCCCTTGGTGGACTTATAGGGGCGGTGGCTTTGATGGTAAAACAGGAGATCCTCCTGATAATAGTGGGTGGGGTATTTGTGCTGGAAGCCTTATCTGTGATAATTCAGGTAATCGGTTATCATGGAGCAAACCATAAGAGGATATTTAAGATGGCTCCCCTCCATCACCACTTTGAACTCTCTGGCTGGCAGGAGCCAAAGATTGTGGTCAGGTTCTGGATTCTCGCCCTCCTCTTTGCTTTCCTGGCTCTATCAACCCTTAAGATAAGATGATGCTGAGGGATAAAAGGGTTCTCGTCTTAGGAATGGGTAGGGTGGGGAAGAGTGTTCTAAAATACCTTTTAAAATCTCAGGCTCAGGTATATGGATACGATGAGAAGATAAGAGAGGGGAAGGTAAGAATCTTCCATTCTCCAGAGGAGATAGAAGGAGATATAGACCTGGTGATAGCAAGCCCTGGATTTGATGAGGATTCAAAAATCATAAGAGAGTTGAGAAAAAAGGGGGTGAGGATAGTAGATGAGATAGAGTTCACATCCTGGTTTATTAAAGCCCCTATAGTGGCTGTGACTGGAACCAATGGGAAGTCTACTACAACTGCCCTTCTGGGAGAAATCCTTAAAAGGGATGGGAGGAGAGTATTTGTGGGAGGGAATATCGCACCTGGACTCCCCTTCTCCTCTTCTCTCTTACTTGAATGCCAGGATATATATGTGATAGAGGTGTCAACCTTCCAATTGGAGAGGTGTGAGACCTTGAGACCAAAGATAGGTATACTCCTCAATATATCACCAGACCATCTAAATCGCCATAAGGACTTTTCTCATTATATCTCTCTCAAATTCTCTCTATTCTCAAATCAGAGAGCAGAGGATTATGCTGTAGTAAATGTTGACGATAAGATAATAGGGGAGCATCTATCCTCTATAAAATCTCAGATTGTTCCTTTCTCCTTAAAGAAGAGAGTGGATGGGGCTTATATCTCTCATAATTGTATCTATTTCAGAGATGAGATGGTATGTTCTGTGGATAGGGTAAGATTGCCCGGGGAGCATAACCTTGCCAATGTCCTTGCATGCGTAGGGGCATCAAAGCTCCTTAAGATAGATTCTGAGATAATAGGAAGAGCCCTTGAGGAATTTGAGGGTCTTCCCCATAGACTGGAGAGGGTAAGAATAGAGAGAGGGGTGGAGTATATCAACAACTCTATGTGCACAAACCCTGCATCAGCCATAGCCTCTTTAAGGGCTTTCAAAAGACCTGTCATCCTTATAGCAGGGGGAAAGGAGAAGGGGCTCCCTTTAAATGGACTGATTAAAGAGATTAAGAGGAGGGTAAAGAGAACCATACTCATAGGCTCCAATAGAGAGGGGTTGAAGCAGAGACTTGTGAAGGAGGGTTATAAGGAGGTGGAGACTGCCCAGAGTCTCAAGGAGGCTGTTATAAAGGCAAAGGGTTATGCAAGAGAAGGGGATGTGGTTCTCTTTTCACCAGGATTTGCCAGCTTTGATGACTTCAGGGATTTTCAAGAGAGGGGGGAGGCATTCAGAAATGCGGTCAGAGACCTCTAAGATAGACCATTCCTTCCTCTGGATAACTCTTATCCTTGTGGGGATTGGTTTGGTTATGATATTCTCTGCCACTACTTATCTCACCTTTATCCATGCCAAGGACCCCTTCGTCTATCTACGGCACCATCTCATCAGGCTGGGTATAGGACTCTTTGCCCTTTTTATGGGTGTTAGGATAAGATATACCCTATGGAGGCATCTCATCCCTATATTTGTCTTAGCCTCTCTCCTTCTACTCTTTATAACCCTTATATTTGGAAAGGTGGCAGGGGGCGCAAGGAGATGGATAGAGTTTTTCAGGTTTACTCTCCAGCCCTCAGAATTTGTAAAGATAGGTCTTGTCTTCTATCTTGCGGGTTTCTTTGCATCCAGACAGGAGGAAGGGGGAACGTTTTCCAGCTTTGTCCTCCCTCCCCTGTTCATAACCAGTGTGATAGTCCTTCTCATAGCCTTCCAGCCAAATATTGGGACAGCTATTGGGATTTCACTTCTGGCTGGGGTTCTCTTCTTTGCAGGGGGTGTGAAATTGAGACACCTCTTCCTTATCGGTATCCTCGGTCTTCTCTGCTTCGGGATTCTTATCCTCTCATCCCCCCATGCGAAGGCAAGGGTTACGGGTTTTATATCAAAGTCTGCCTATCAGGTCCATCAGTCAATCATTGCCATAGGGTCTGGTGGAATCTTTGGTAATGGGCTTGGTGAGAGTAAGCAGAAATTTCTATTCCTGCCTAAGCTACATACAGACTTCATCTTCTCTATCCTGGCTGAGGAGACAGGCTTCTTGGGAAGCCTTCTGGTATTCTTCCTCTTTTTAGCCTTCCTTTTCAAGGGTCTGGGGATAGCCAAGGAGGCCCCAGATAGGTTCGGACTACTTACAGCCTCTGGTTTATCAGCTATGGTCTTCCTCTATTTCATTCTCCATACAGGGGTAGCGATGGGGGTATTCCCACCTACAGGTCTTCCCCTCCCCTTTATCTCCTTTGGTGGCTCTGCCCTTATAGCCAACCTCTTCTCAGTAGGGGTGATTTTGAATATATCAAAGTATAGGCAAAAAAGGAGGATAGATGAAGATTCTCTTAGCAGCAGGTGGAACAGGCGGACATATCTTTCCAGGTATCGCAGTGAGTAGAGAGCTTAAGAGGAGAGGTATTGAGGTCGTCTGGATAGGGAGGAGAGGAGGTATGGAGCAGAACCTCGCAGAGAGAGAAGGGATTAAATTCTTCCCTATCCCAGCAAGTGGACTTGTGGGGAAAAACCTTCTGGCAAGGATTGGATTTTTGTATAGATTGATTGTAGGAACTATCCTCTGCATAAGGATTTTTATAAAGGAGAGACCTGATAGTATCTTAGGGGCAGGAGGATACTCCCAGATAGCTCCACTTATTATAGCAAGACTATTCCAAAGACCCATATTCCTATTGGAACAGAATAGGATACCAGGGAGAGTGACCAGATACTTTTCAAGGTTTGCCAGGGAGATATACGGAGGGTTCCCTATAAAAGGTAGGCTCCGGTCTTTCTATTATACAGGAAACCCTCTGCGCAGAGAGGTGGTAGAGGTTAAGAAGCAGGGCAATGCCGTTCTCATCCTTGGAGGCTCTCAGGGTTCAAAGAGGTTGAACTATGAAGCCTTAAGACTTGCATCAAGATTCCCCAAACTTAAATTCATCCTACTTACTGGTAGAAGGGATTATAAGGAGATAGAGAGGCTGAATAAGTATCCCAACCTCTCCTTAGTAGAGTTTACTCTCAATCCAGGGGAGTTATACTCATCCTCAAAGCTTGTTGTCTCAAGAGCGGGTGGTCTTGCCATCTCTGAACTTCTCTGCTTAGGACTCCCCTCCATTCTCATCCCCTTCCCCTATGCTGCAGACAATCACCAGTTAGAGAATGCAAGGTGGACGACCGAGAGGGGTGCATCGATTCTCTTAGAAGAGAAGGAGATTGATAAACTTGGGATGATTATATCTCAGCTATGGAAAGACCGGCTAAGACTGAAGAGCTTATCAGAGAGGGCAAAGTCCTTAGCAAAGCCCAGAGCCTCAGAGGAGATTGTTGAGAGGATAGTGAGATGTTTGCAAAGGTAGAGAAGGTCCACTTTGTGGGTATAGGAGGTATAGGGATGTCTGGGATTGCCAAAGTATTGAGGAATCTTGGGTTCAAGGTCACAGGTTCTGATATAAAACCCACAGAGATAACGGAGAAACTTAAAGAAATAGGGATAGATGTCTTCTATGACCATAAACCAGAGAATGTAAAGGGAGCCTCTGTAGTTGTATACTCCTCAGCTGTATCAGAGAATAATCCAGAGATTCTCTATGCAAAATCAAAAGGGGTCCCTGTAATTCCAAGGGCAGAGATGCTGGCTGAGCTTATGAGAATGAAATACTCCATCTGTGTGTCTGGAAGTCATGGGAAGACAACAACATCATCCATTATCGGAGAGATTCTGGAAGGGGCAGGGCTCGACCCTACTATTGTGATAGGTGGGATAGTTAAGGGAGCAGATATGGGGAGTAAACTCGGGCTTGGCGAGTATCTGGTGGCTGAGGCTGATGAGAGTGACCGCTCCTTCCTCTTCCTCTTCCCTACCCTGGCTGTCATCACCTCTATAGATGAGGAGCATCTCGACTGTTATCCAGACCTCTTATCTATTAAAAAAGCCTTCTCAGACTTTGCCTCAAGAGTCCCTTTCTATGGGGCAGTGATAGGATGCATAGATGATGCCAATGTGGAGGAGGTATTGTCAGGATGCCATAGGAGAGTGATAACCTATGGGATAGAGAAGGAGGCTCTACTTAAGGCATGGGGTATAAACCTCAATCGAGACTACTCCTCCTTCAATGTCTCCTGGAAGGATAAGACCTTAGGAAGGGTAAGATTGAAACTTTTGGGTAGACATAGTATCCTCAACAGCTTGGCAGGGATCGCTGTGGGGATAGAGTTGGGGATAGACTTCTCCCATATCAAGGCATCCTTAGAGAGGTTTGAAGGGGTAAAGAGGAGACTGGAGATAAAGGGAGAGAAGGGAGGGATAGTAGTGGTGGATGACTATGGTCACCACCCCACAGAGATAAAGACAACCCTTGAGGCTCTGAGATTGAAATTTAAGGAGAATAGGGTGATTACAGTATTTCAGCCCCACCGCTATACAAGGACATTCTACCTCTTTAGAGAGTTCGGCAGTGCCTTTAAGGATACCGATATCTTAATCATTACTGATATATATCCTGCAGGAGAGAAGCCTATAAAAGGGGTTACTGCCGGACTCATTGTGGATTCTGTGAAGGAATGTAATAAGCCTGCTGAATATATAAAGGGGTTTGAGGAGATTGTGGAATATCTCCTCAGAATCCTAAGAAAGGGTGATGTGGTATTAACCTTGGGGGCAGGAAATATATGGCAGATTGGAGAGATGCTTTTATCAAGACTTTAAAAGGGTTTAAAGGGTTAATAAAAAGGGATGAACCCTTAGCCCCTTACACAACCTTAGGGATAGGTGGACCCTGTGATATCTTTGCAGTCCCTGAGGATATGGAGGATTTGAGAGCCCTTCTCAAGGATATAAGAGACTTAAAGATACCCTTCTTCGTAATAGGAGGGGGCTCTAATCTATTGATATCGGATAAAGGATTTAGAGGTGTGGTCATCTCCCTGGGAAAGGGGTTTGACAGGATAGAAGTGAAAGGGCAGAGGGTAGAGGTAGGAGGAGCCACAAGACTCTCAAAACTCGTAAATCTCCTTATCTCCTCCTCTCTCTCAGGAGCAGAGTTCCTCTGGTGGATTCCAGGAACCTTTGGAGGGGCTGTGAAATGTAATGCAGGTGCCTTCTCCTCTTCTATGGGAGATATAGTAGAGGAGGTGGAGGGGATAGACCTGAATGGAAGGATAAGAGGGCTTAAGAGGGAAGAGATAGGCTTCAGATATAGAGGGACGGATATAAGGGATGATTTTATCATAACTGGAGGGGTTCTCCTCCTTAAAAAGGAGAGGGATGAGGAGATAAGGAGGAGATTGAGAGAGGTGATAGAGTATAGAAAGAGGACCCAACCCCTTGATAAACTCTCAGCAGGCTGTATATTCAGAAATCCCAAATCTCAAAGTGCAGGGAGGATTATAGATGAGTTGGGTCTTAAAGGGCTCTCTATAGGAGATGCCTATATATCAGAAAAGCATGCCAACTTTATAATCAATAGAGGTAAGGCAAGCTTTAAAGATATAGTCTCTCTTATAAAAGAGATAAAGAGGATAGTGAAAGAGAAGAGAGGGATTGAGCTTAAGGAAGAGGTTATCATAATAGGGGGTAATTATGCCAAAGCAGGATAAACTTGTAGGTTTAGACCTGGGGACTACAAAAGTAGCCTGTATCATCGCTGAGCCTGATGAGGTGGGTAAGCCGAGAATCATAGGTGTAGGGGTCAGCCCTTCCTATGGTCTGAAAAGGGGAGTGGTGGTGAATGTAGACAAGACCGTTGACTCTATCAGAAGAGCAGTAGAGGAGGCAGAGAGGATGGCTGGAGTGAAGGTAGACTCCTGTTATGCAGGGATTGCCGGAGACCATATAGTGAGTATGAACTGTAAAGGGGTGGTTGCTGTTTCAAAACCTACTGAGGAGATAACCCAGAAGGATGTGGATAGAGTCCTGGAACAGGCAAAGGCAGTGGCTCTACCTATGGATAGGGAGATCCTCCATATAATACCTATAGAGTTTATTGTGGATGACCAGCCAGGGATAAAGGACCCCATAGGGATGTGTGGAGTGAGGCTTGAGGCAGAGGTTCATATCGTGACAGGTGCTGTAGCCTCAGCCCAGAATATCTATAGGTCTATCCAGAGGGCAGGGCTCAGGGTAAAGGACCTCGTCTTACAACCATTAGCATCCTCCTATGCAGTCCTTGACCAGGATGAGAAGGAGCTTGGGGTAGTCCTCTTGGATATTGGTGGAGGGACTACAGATGTGGCTATCTTTAAGGATGGGTCTATTCGGCACTCTCAAGTCATCGGTCTGGGTGGAGAGCATATCACAAATGATATAGCTATTGGGCTCAGGACACCCTATAATAGGGCTGAGGAGATAAAGAAGAGATACGGCGTAGCTATGGCTTCTCTGATAGAAGAGGACCAGACCTTTAGGGTCCCCGGGGTAGGAGGACGGGAGGAGAGGGCTGTCTCTAAGAAGATGCTCGCCTCAGTGATAGAACCGAGACTTGAAGAGATCCTTACCATAACCCATAGGGAGATAAAGAAGACAAAATACTCTGACCTCTTAGCAGCAGGTGTGGTAATAACAGGAGGGACTGCAAGATTGGATGGCATTGAGAATCTCGCTGAGCAGATATTCAATCTTCCTGTAAAGATAGGAATCCCTAAGGGGTTGAGTGGACTCACTGATGTGGTCTCTAACCCTATCCATGCAACAGGTGTGGGTCTGGTAAGGTATGCCTTAGAGAAGAGGAATGAGGAACTCCTGCCTCAGGCAGAGGGGGAGAAGCTCTTTGAGAATTTAGTTGATAGAATGAAGAGATGGTTTAAGGAGTTCTTTTAAAGAAAGGAGGAGATATGTTTGAACCTGTTGAAGAGAAATATCAGGCAAGACTGGCTGTCTTTGGTATAGGTGGGGGTGGTTGTAATGCCATCAACCATATGATAGAGTCCAATCTCAAAGGTATGGAGTTCTATGCCATCAATACTGACCAGCAGGCATTATCTATGAGTAAGGCAGAGCACAAAATTCAGATAGGTCCCCAGACAACAGGTGGACTGGGTTCAGGAGGTAACCCGGCTGTGGGCAGAAAAGCCTGTGAAGAGTCAGAGGCTGAGATTAAAGAGATTCTTAAAGACCTGGATATGGTATTCCTTACAGCAGGAGAGGGGGGAGGGACAGGAACAGGAGCAACACCTCTGATAGCAGAATGGGCAAAGGCAGCAGGTATATTGACCGTAGCTGTGGTAACAAAACCCTTTGACTTTGAGGGACAGGTGAGGAAGCGCCAGGCAGAGATGGGGGTGGCTGAGCTTAGAGAGAGGGTGGATACATTGCTCGTTGTCCCTAACCAGAAACTCCTCTCCTTACAGCCAGACTTACCAGTCACTCAAGCCTTCAGGATACCAGACGAGATTCTATTAAATGCTACAAGAGGGATTGCAGACCTCATCACCAGACCCGGTCTTATAAATTTAGACTTTGCTGATGTGAGGGCTGTGATGGCAGAGAAGGGTCATGCCTTAATGGGGATGGGGATTGCCAGAGGGGAGAATAGAGCAATAGAGGCTGTCCAGAAAGCCATCTCCTCACCTCTAATTGAGGATGTCTCCTTTCAAGGTGCAAAGGGTATACTCCTAAATATCACTGGAGGAGAGGACCTTACCCTTCAGGAGGTGAACGAGGCTTCAGCAGTGATTGCTCAGGCTAATGCGGATGCCAATATCATATTCGGTGTGGTTACAGACCCTGAACTCGGAGATGCCATTAAGGTTACTATCATAGCAACAGGTATTGAAGAACCTCCTCCAAAGGTTCCTGAGATCTATGACCTCCTTTCACCCCAGAGGGCAGAGATAGAGACCCCTACCTTTAAACGGCAGGAAGTGATACCAAGAAATTTTAAGAGGGATGATATAGATGTTCCTACCTTTCTAAGGAGGCAACTGGACTAAGGGCTTGACTTTTCAATTAAATTGTTTATCCTTTTGAAAAAGGAGGGATAATGAAAGTGAGAGCTATTATAGGTATAACGGTGATAGGGGGATTATTCCTTTCTCTATGGGCTAAGGAGAAACCAAAGCCCCCTCTTGAGGAGGAGGCTATCCTTCTTACCCCTACCCTCTCTGTAGAGGCAAGGAAGTTTGCTGCTCATAGATTGGGTAGAAAAGGAGCTGTGGATGTTCTGGTTAAAGGGCTTGAAGTAAATAAGGAGAGCCCTGAAGTTATGGTAGAGATTGTTAAAGCCCTGAATGATACAAGGAGTGAACAGGCTATCCCTGGTCTTACAAATGCCTTTGACTGGAATGTGGCGCCTGAGGTAGATAGTGCTATCCTTGAGGCTCTCTATAATATTAAACCTGCGACAGTTGTAGAACCCTGTGAAAAGGCACTGGGACCAGAGAGACCGGAACTGCATAAAAGGGCTTCTCAATTGCTGGCGATTGTGCTTGAGGGGAAGAAGGATACCTCAGCCATAACAGCCTTATACAAAGCTTATAAAGGAGAAAAGTCTGAAGAGGTGAGGTTTGCCATAGTTAATGCCATAGGAAAGATAGATGGACCCACTGCAGTAGACCCCCTTATTCAAGCACTCTCAGACCCTGACTCCTTAATAAGGAACTCATCTGCTCAGTTCTTAGGTGAAATGAAGGAACCAAAAGCTATTCAGGCTTTGGGGAGACTGCTTTCAGACACAACCTGCGAGGGATGCCAGAAGGCAGCTGCTGAAGCCTTATGGAAGATTGCTGACCCTAAGGTATTTCCAGCCCTTATCAATGGCTTGGATAATCGTTGGACCATAAGGAGATTTGTCTTCAATCTTCTCGATAAATCTAAGGTAAAAGAGGCTATCCCTTGTCTTGTTGACAGCCTTGCCTCTTCAAGAAAAGGTATAGTGTCTGACCTTCAGGAGATTCTTATCCACCAGTATAACAGATTCGGTCTCTTTGTAATTGAGAATATGGGCACAAAACTCAAAAAGAGCAAAGACCCTAATCTCCAGAAGATAATCGCCGAACTCCTATCCAATTTCCCCTACCAGACAGAGGCGCATTCCAAAGTAGCTGTGGATTACTTAGGTAAAATCATTTCAGAACCTGAGAGTTATCCTGATGTAGAAGCCCGAATTATTATCTCAAAGGCTATAGGAAATATAGGTTCTGCTGCCGGCTATTACTACCTGAGTGAGTCCCTTAAAAAAGAGAAGGAGTCTATGGTCAGGCGTCAGGATATCAAGTCCCTCTATCAGATAGCAATCCATTCGCCGGGTATTAAAGAGAATGTGGTCTTTACTCTGAATGTCTATGGTTTAGGAGACCCAGACTTTTCAGTGGTAGGAGAGGCTATCAGGGTTCTCTCGGATTTGGGGAATAAGAGCTCTCTGCCCCTTTTAAAGAATATAGAACTCTCTCAGAATTATCCCAACTGGGTAAGAGTAGAAGCCAGAAAGGCTATAAACAATATTGAGAAGAGAATAAGAGAGTAACTGTTAATAAGGCTGATTCTTATACCAGGCTCCTATCTCTTAGGCTCTATCCCGTTTGCCTATCTTATAGCCAAGGGGTTTAAGGGGATAGATATTCGCAAGGTAGGTTCAAGAAATCCTGGAGCTGCCAATGTGATAAGACAGGTGGGGAAAGGTCCAGGAGCTATAGTAGTAATTTTGGATATGGCAAAGGGTTTTATCCCTGTAATCCTTGCCAGGTCCCTTGGCTTCCCTCTCTGGATGGCTGGACTTCTGGGAATCCTGGCAGTTGTGGGGCACTGCTGGTCGGTGTTTCTAAGGTTTGATGGCGGAGAGGGGATGAATACAGCGATTGGGGCGTTCTTAGGGCTTATACCTGTAGAATTCCTTATAGCCTTTTCTATAGGAGTCATTACGGGTTTCCTTTCCAAGTATCTACACTTCAAGGGCTGGTTTAGCTCCAGGATAAATTTAGGAGCATTTATAGGGTTCTCTTTCCTCTTCCTCCTTCTTCCTCTCTTCAAAGAGCCTCTTCCAATTATTTTAATAACAATCATCTTTGCTACCATATTAATCCTCCGTCAGATTCAGACCTCCAAGACTCATCTCAGAGACTTCTGATCACCCCTGTCATTGCGAGCCCCTGTGAAATAAAAGATA
>CAZWJY010000042.1:0-11529 GCA_964634335.1 uncultured bacterium | reverse complement strand
GTGGAAGTATGACTGTAGAGCTTACAGAAGGAAAGAAGATAGAGGAGGTTAAGGAAATCACCCAGAAGACCATCCTTGATAGCCTTGGAGGACTTCCAGAAGATTATCACCACTGTGCCCTATTAGCCGCAAATACCTTAAAAGAAGCATTAAAGAGCATAAAAACTAACCCATACAAAGATTCTTTAAAGGGCTGTCAATGAAACTCGTAAAAAGAGAGAACCCAGATGTCGTAGTAATAGGGGGTGGCTCAGTAGGTTTAGAAACTGCTTATTACCTTAGGAAATTCAAATTCTCCTGGGTTATTCTCTCCTTGGGAACTAAGCCTAACAATTCCCTATGTTTAGAATTGGGTGGAGCAATTAAAAAAGGTGATAGACCCTGAAACAGGGATGGATATGGAGGTTACAAACTTCATCTTTGCCAAGAAACTGAATGAGTTATTAAAAGAGTATGGAAAAGAGGATAGGGATAAGGGTATAACCTATAACAATATCCCTTCCTCCTTCCCTGAGGGGATAATTGTATTGACAGGCTATGCCTATCCTGGTATTATAAGCATTGTGAAAAGGACGGAGGAGATAATAGAGGGTCGAAGGAGGATAGTAACCAAATGAAGATTAGAGGGGTAATCTTTGATATGGATGGGACCCTGTTTGAATCCAACTATAATTGGCAGGAGATAAGAAGAGAATTGGGAGTAAAGGGAAAACTTATACTGGAATATTTTGAAACCCTTCCAGAAGAGGAGAGGAGAAAAAAAGAGAAGAGGCTTGAAGAGATTGAAGAGGAGATGACAAAGAAGGGAAGACTGAGACCAGGGGTTAAAGAGCTCCTATCCTATCTCAAATCTCATAGGATAGCCCTCGCCCTTTTTACAAATAATACAAGAAAAAATGCAGATTATATTGTGGAGAGGTATAACCTCCCCTTTGATGTGGTTGTTACAAGAGAGGATGGAGTGCATAAGCCACAGAAGGGTTCCATCTCCTTTGTCTTAGAAAAGCTTGGATTACCAAAGGAGAATGTTGCCTGTGTGGGTGATAGTGAGTATGATATCATAGCTTCTCAAGAGGCTGGAGTCCCTTATATCTTTATAGTGAATAAGGATAGAGAAAGGTTTAAAAATTATAAAAATATAGTCCTTTTAGAGGATATCTTTGAGTTATTGGATAGAATATGGATATGAGAAAGATAAAGGTTGCCCTTGGTTCAAATGATGGGAAGAGTATCTTTCCCAGTCATATGGGTCTCTCAAAGGATTTTTATATCTATCACCTGTCTGAGGATGGAAAGTATGAAATTGTAGAAAAGAGGGAAAATATATCCCCAAAAGAGACAAAACATGGGGATACAAGAAAAATGAAGATGGTAATGGAAATCCTTAAGGACTGCGATGTATTTGTGGGAAGGAGACTAAGCCCGAATTTTATAAAACTGAGAGATAATACAAAGTTTCAGCCCGTGGTTACAGATATAGAAAGCATCTCAGAATTTATGGAAGCTTTATCCAAATCCTTTGATAAGATATACACCCTTGTAGATAGTAGAAGGAGAGGAGAGAGGCCAAAGGAGATTCCTGTAATAAAATGAACCTTAAAAGTCACATCTATGGTCCTGTGCCTTCAAGGAGGCTCGGTTTCTCCCTTGGTATAGATGTTATCCCTTATAAAACCTGCAGTTTTGATTGTGTATACTGCCAGCTCGGAAAAACTACAAATAAGACTGTGAAGAGAGACGAGTATGTTCCAAAAGATGGGGTTCTATCCCAGGTAAAAAACGCAGTAGCTTCTAAGAGGAGGATAGACTATCTAACCTTCTCTGGTTCAGGAGAACCCACTTTAAATTCAGGAGTCGGTTATCTTATAAGAGAGATCAAAAAGTTTACTAAAATCCCTGTTGTGATTCTTACTAATGGCTCTCTACTATTTATGCAGGCTCTACAGGAAGAGATAAAAGAGGCAGACCTTGTAGTCCCTTCCTTAGATGCAGGAACCCAGAGGACATTTGAGATAATAAATAGACCCCATCCATCCATAGATATGGAAAAGATAATAAAAGGGCTTTTAGATTTCAGGAAGGTCTTTAAAGGCAAGATGTGGCTTGAGATAATGCTGGTTAAAGGGATAAATGATTCCTTAGAAGAGATAGAAGAGATGAAAAGGATAGTTGAAAGAGTGAATCCTGATAAGGTTCAACTAAATACAGTTGTAAGACCACCGAGCGAGGATTTTGCCAAACCCCTTACCTTTGAGGATTTAAAAAAGATAAGGGATATATTTGGAAAGGGATGTGAGATTATAGCAGGGTTTAAGGGTAAAAGGGAGGAGGCTTATATTCAGGATATAGAAGGGGAGATTCTAAGCCTCATCAGGAGAAGACCTGTCACTCTATCTGATATATCAAGTGTTCTGGGAATCCATCAGAATGAGGTGATAAAATACCTCCAGGCATTGGAAGAGAAGGGGGCAATAAAAATTAAGAGGTATGGGGATGAGAGGTATTATGAACCATTATAGAAAGGAGTGAAATGGGGATAAGAGAGAATGTGAAATCTATTCTTAGTGAGCTACCCAAGGGGGTCACTCTTGTTGCTGCCACAAAGTCAAGGACACCTGAGGAGATTCTTGAGGCTATAGAGGCAGGGGTTGAGATAATAGGTGAGAATTATGTCCAGGAGGCAGAGGGGAAATACAAAGTGATAGGAGATAAGGTTAAATGGCATTTTATAGGACATCTGCAGAGGAATAAAGTGAAGAAGGCTATAAAATTTATGGATATGATAGAGACCGTTGATTCTGTCCCCCTTGCTCAGGAGATAGATAAGAGGTGCAGAGCCCTAAATAAGATTATGCCTATTTTGATAGAGATAAATAGCGGAAAGGAGCCGCAGAAGGCTGGTGTATTCCCTGAGGATGCAGAAAGGCTCATAAGAGAGATTGCAGAATATCCCAATATAAGGATTATGGGGCTTATGACTATGGGACCTATGTTTGGTAATCCTGAGGATGCAAGACCATACTTTATAGAGACGAGAAGAATCTTTGAGAAGATAAAATCCCTCCAAATCCCAAATGTGGAGATGAGGTATCTCTCAATGGGTATGTCAAACTCTTATAAGGTTGCGATAGAGGAGGGGGCAAATATTGTAAGGATTGGGACTAAAATCTTTGGGGAAAGAAGCCACGAATTACACAAATGAGAAAAAAGATAATGTATAAGAACCACAAATTACACGAATGGCACGAATGGAAAAAGAGATAATATATAAAGACCTTTCTTATAAGATTATTGGTGCTGCTATGAATGTCCATAAAGAACTCGGCTGTGGATTTCTTGAATCCGTATATGATGAAGCCTTTGGAATTGAAATTGAAAGAATCAAGTTAAGATTTGAGTATCAAAAAGAATTGGAGATACTTTACAGAGGAAAGAAATTAAAGAAAAAGTTCCGAGTTGATTATCTGATTGAGAATAAGATTGTGGTAGAAAATAAAGCCAAGAGGGAAATAGATGAGATTGATGAAGCTCAAATGCATAATTATCTGAAAGCCTCTGGATTAAAACTGGGAATAATAATTAACTATGGGAAGCCCTCGCTTGAATACAAGAGGATTGTATGTTAATTCGTTTAATTCGAAAAATTCGTGGTTTGGAAAGGAGGTGATATGTTAAGGATAATGTGTAAATCAAAGCTCCACAGGGCAAGAGTAACAGAGAAGGATTTAGAATATGAGGGAAGTATTACTATAGATGAAGCCCTGATGGAGAAGGCAGATATCATAGAAGGGGAACAGCTCCAGGTGATAAATATAGAGAATGGAGCAAGATTCTATACCTATGCTATAAAAGGGAAGAGGGGCTCTGGGATAATATGCCTTAATGGTGGTGCTTCAAGGCTCGGTGAGATAGGAGATAGGCTGATAATCATATCCTATGCCATAACAGAGGAGAAGATAAAGCCTAAGGTCATCCTCTTGGATGAGAAGAACAGGATAGTTGATGAAAGAGTTTAGATACTGCCCGAGGTGTAGTCATTCCCTGATAGCGATTAGAAAAGAGGGACGCAAAAGACTTGCCTGTCCAGAGTGCGGATGGATAAATTATGAAAATCCCCTTCCCAGTGTGGCAGTAGTAATAAGAAAAGGAGATAGGATTCTTCTTGTAAAGAGAGGGGTTGAACCTGGTAAAGGGAGATGGGCTCTACCTTCAGGATTTATAGAGATAGAGGAGACTCCCCAGAAAGCCTGCCTGAGAGAGTTGAAAGAGGAGACAGGTCTTAAGGGAAAGATAAAGAGACTGATCGGAGTATATAGTCAAAGGACAAAGATATATAAGAATGTCCTGATAATATCCTATGAGGTTATACCAGAAGGGAAGCCAAAACCAGGGAGTGATACAAAAGAGGTAAAATTCTTCTCCCTTAAAAATCTTCCCCCTATCCCATTTTCCAGCCATAGGGAGACCATTAGAGATATTAAAGAATGAAGACCTACTTAGACTGTATCCCCTGTTTCTTGAGACAGACCCTGGATACAGCAAGGATTATCACTCAGGATGAGAGGAGGATCCGCAAGGTGATGGATGCCGTTAGCCTACTACTCCCAAAAATCTCCCTTGAAGCCTCTCCACCTGAGATAGGTAGGGAGATATACAGATTGATAAACAAGACCATAGGGGTAAACGACCCATACAGGAGTATAAAGCAGAAGTACATAAAAATCGCTCTATCCCTTTATCCTGAGCTTAGAAGGATGATAGAATCTTCTAAAGACAGGCTTCTTACCGCCATAAGACTTGCCATTGCTGGAAATGTGATAGACTTCGCTGCCAATCCAAACTTTGTGCTGGGAAGAGAAATAGGGAAGATAATCTCTCAGGATTTTAGTATATTCCATTACAATGATTTTAAAAGGAGGCTGGAACAGGCAGGGGAGATTCTATATCTTGCAGACAATGCAGGAGAGACAGTATTTGATAGACTCTTGATAGAAGAGATTAAAAAACCTGTTAAGTATGTGGTAAGAGGAAGCCCTGTGATAAATGATGCCACAAGAGAGGATGCTATCCTCTCCGGGATAGATAGGGTAGCAGAGGTCATCTCCTCAGGCAGTGATGCGCCTGGGATAGTATTGAAATACTGCTCAAGAGAGTTTTTAGAAATCTATAGGTCTGCGGATATGATTATAAGCAAAGGGCAGGGGAACTATGAAGCCCTCTCAGAGGAGTCAAGACCCATATTCTTCCTCTTAAAGGTAAAGTGCCCTATCATTGCCAGAGATGTAGGAGTAGATGAGGGTAGTATAGTTCTCCTCAACTTAAAACCTCAGTGAGTGATTATAAATTTCAGGATTTGAGTATACCGATTAGCCCTAAGGAGGAGGAAATATACCCCACTGGAGATTTTTTGGTCTAAACGGATGGTATGGGTCCCCTTTAAGACCTTTGGATAATGTCTCCTCCATATTACCCTACCCCCAACATCATAGATTTTGACCTCTACCTCTGAAGGGGTTGGGAGATAATACCTCAATACCCTTTCCCTTGTTAAGAGACTCCTCGATTTATAACAGAAACTCTCTGCCAATCCTGTTGGTCTTGCATATATACTCACAGATAAGGTATCGTTTACAAAATTCTCATCCCCTATATAAAGGGTCTTAAGAGTAAAGTGATACCAGCCAGGATTATCTATTATCCATCCATCTTTAAATATCACAGTATCGGTCTCTAAAAATCCCATATCAAGAGAGGTGCTATCCTCATAATCCCCTTCTATATAAACCCTCACCCCTTTTAAAGGAGAGAGACCAAAGTTTGTTACTACTCCTCCGAGTCTCAAAGACTCTCCGACATATACTTCCATACTATCCCTAAGAGAGACAAAGGCAAGAACCCCTGCATCAAAAGAGTCAGGCTCTCCTATAAGCTTATCAAGCCCCATAAGTCCAAGATAAGCAGATATCCAGGTCATATCCTCTGTATCAGAATCCTGGGTAGAGGCAGGGATAGCTCCATCGCCGTCTGTATCATAGGATAGAAGTAAATTTGTAAGGAAGAGGTGATGCCGTTTATAATCCTCTTTATGGGAAATTTCATACATCGCATAGTGTGCATTAGCATAGGCAACATTCCAGGAGTTATCCCAACAATAATCCAGGGGAATGCGATACCACTCCTGGAATGTATCCACAAGTGCTCCATAATCATCTATCCATTCCCTACCCCTTGAGGTATCCTCCTTAAAAATAGAATTGCAGATTCCCCATACCACTGTTCCACTTGACATTGCCCATCTCTCAGATGTGAGATTGGTATCAGGATTCTCCTCTATCCAGTTGAGTAGCCTCTCTCCATATGCAAGGGAACTATCCACATAAATCTTCTTAGAGTTTAACTTTCCGTATTTATAGAGCCAGCCTGAAGCCCATCCCTGGACAAAACTATTTATGAGTCTCCATCCTTTATTAGGATGAGAGATATTCAACGGATGTTTCAATATATAATCTGCACAACTATCCCTATACCAGAGATAGCTTGAATCCTTATATACCCTTCTATATATCTCTTCTGCAGCCAATCCCCAGGCACAATTATGGACTCTGTAATACTGGTGAGGCAACCCTTCCTCCTCCCAGGCAGGATACCTTCTACAGTATTCCCATGCCCTTTTGATATTGCTTTTAAATCTACCTGTATCCATAGTGAGTTCTCCATACCTTGACCAGACCCATATAGCCTCCTGGGTATTATCTGTCTGAATCACATCCCTAAATTTACCCCCTTCTGCTTCAATTACTCCTCCGTAGTTTGTATCCGCAGTATCCACGACCTGCCAATTAGAGATGAAGGATGCGATCTTAGAGAATTGATAGAGGTAGTTAAATCTTCTTTTTAAGACATCCTCTTGGGGGGTAAAGACTCTTCCCCTAAATTCTCCCTCCCCCCTCTCCCCAAAAGGGGTGACAGCAAGGAGGGTGGAGAATAGAAAGAGGGGGAAGAGGATCTTCATTTTATTATTTTCTGGGCAGAGAGAAGATAGGCAGTATGGGAAACCATTCTCTCTCTTGGTCTTGTTCTCCCTATCCTTACCAAGAGTTCCCTCTCTAATAACTCTACGACTTTTATTCTTGTAAATCCTGCAAGTTCTAAGACAGAGACCATCTTCTGGGTCTGTTCTATTGTAGGAGATATGGAGATAAGAGAATGTCCACCCTTTAGAGCCTTATAGCTATGAGTTACAACTCCCCAGGGCTCTGGCAGGTCTATGAACAGGGCATCGACATCCTTTTGAGAAAAACCCTCCTTCTCTGCATCTCTACAGAAGAATTCCACATATCTACCCAGTCCTAACCTTTCTACATTCCTCTTTGCATTATCCAGAAACTCCTGACGCTTCTCATATGTATAAACTTTCCCTCTTGGTCTCACAAGGTTAGCGAGAATGATAGTAAAGGCACCGCTGCCTGTCCCTACCTCAATAACCCTTGAACCTGGGGAGAGTTGAGTCTTTAGGAGCATCCATCCTGCATCCTTGGGATAGATAATAGTAGTAGTTCTCCTCACCCTCTTCTCAATATCAGCCCAAGTAGGTTTTAAGAGGTAGAAGACCTTACCCAGATGAGTCCTCACAGACTCTCCATATTCTCTCCCCCTTATCTCTGAGAGGTCGATATTCCCTTTATGAGTAGAGAGGACCCCCTTTTCCGGAAGGAAGATGAGATAGGATGCCCTCTCATCATAATAGAGGAGGACAGGGTCAGAGGTTCTAATCATACCCTATTTTTACCCAATTCATCTCTAAAGTCAACAGGCTTCCATACCAGAAAGCCTCCATATTGACAATCTATCCAAACAGGCTATTATAAGTTAAGGGGCCGTAGTTCAGTCCTGGTTAGAACGCTGGCCTGTCACGCCAGAGGTCGCGAGTTCAAATCTCGTCGGCCCCGTATCAGAAAGGAGATAGAGTGAAAAGAAAATTCTTCACCTCTGAATCTGTAACCGAGGGACATCCAGATAAACTCTGTGACCAGATCTCCGATGCTGTCCTGGATGACCTCCTGCGCCAAGACCCAAACTCAAGAGTTGCCTGTGAGACCTTTGTTACCGTAGGACTTGTGATTGTGGGAGGAGAGATAACAACCTCTGGATATTCGCACCTCCCAGGAATCGTAAGGGACCTTATCCGTGATATAGGATATACAGATACTAAGTATGGGTTAAATGCTGATACCTGTGCTATCCTTAATGCCATAGGTTCTCAATCACCTGATATTGCCCAGGGTGTGGATACAGGGGGTGCAGGAGACCAGGGGATGATGATAGGCTATGCCTGCAAAGAGACAGAAGAGCTTATGCCCCTACCTATAGTATTGGCTCATAAACTGGTTAAAAGACTGGCTGAAGTAAGGAAGGGAAAGATTTTAAAATATTTAGGTCCTGATGGAAAGTCTCAGGTGACTGTAGAATATAGAGACAATAAGCCTGTAAGGGTAGACTCTGTAGTTATCGCTGCCCAGCATACAGAGGAGGTTCTGGATTCTACGGGCAGGTATATGAGAGAAGATGCAAAGGAGGAGATAATAGAGAAGGTTGTCTATCCAGTAATCCCTGAATCCTTAAGGGATAGAGATACTAAATATTTCGTAAATCCTACAGGGAAATTTGTGATAGGTGGTCCACAATCGGACACAGGAATGACAGGGAGGAAGATTATTGTGGATACCTATGGAGGGAGGGTCCTCCACGGTGGAGGAGCATTCTCAGGTAAAGACCCTACAAAAGTAGATAGGTCTGCCTCTTATATGACAAGATATGTGGCAAAAAACTGTGTGGCTGCAGGTTTATGTGATGAGATGGAGTTCTCCTTGGCTTATGTGATAGGGAAGAAAGACCCCTTAGCTATAGACCTTGATACTTTTGGGACATCAAAGATCCCTGAGGATAAACTGTTAGAGATTATTAAAAAGCTCTTCGATTTCACTCCTCGTGGCATAATAGAGAAACTAAACCTCTTAAGACCTATCTATCTCCCTACTGCTGCCTATGGACATTTTGGGAGAGAAGGCTTTCCCTGGGAGGAGTGTGATATGGTAGAAGAACTTAGAAGGATGGCAGGAATATGAAAGACTATCATATTAAGGACTTGGCTCTCTCTACGCAGGGAGAGTTGAAAGTAGAGTGGGCTTCTCAACATATGCCTGTTCTTAAACTGATAAAGGAGAGGTTTAATAAGGAGAAACCTTTAAAAGGGATAAAGATCTCAGCCTGCCTCCATGTAACCTCAGAGACCGCCAATTTAGTCCTCACCCTCTTATCAGGGGGTGCAGAGGTGAGGCTCTGTGCATCAAATCCCCTATCCACCCAGGATGATGTGGCTGCCTTCTTAGTAAAGAAACATAGAGTCCCTGTATTTGCTATAAAGGGTGAAGACAGAGAGACTTATTACTCCCACATCCATTCTGTTTTAGCCCACCAACCCAATATCACTATGGATGATGGAGCAGACCTCATCTCTACCATCCATTCAGAGAAGAGGAGTTTAGCAAAGGGGGTAATCGGAGGAACAGAGGAGACTACTACAGGTGTGATAAGACTGAAGAGTATGGAGAGGGAAGGTGTGCTATTATATCCCATAATAGCTGTCAATGATTCAGAGACAAAACACCTTTTTGATAACCGCTATGGAACAGGTCAATCATCCATAGATGGAGTCCTCCGGGCTACAAACATCCTCCTTGCAGGCTCAGTGGTGGTAGTCTGTGGATATGGATGGTGTGGAAGAGGGGTAGCTATGAGGGCAAAGGGGATGGGAGCCCTTGTGATTGTTACAGAGACCGACCCTATCAAAGCCTTAGAGGCAAGAATGGATGGTTTTGAGGTGAAGAGACTCAGGGATGCAGCTAAGGAAGGGGACCTATTCATTACAGTGACAGGGAATATCAATGTCATAGGTAAAGAGCATTTCTTACTAATGAAGGATGGAGCAATAGTAGCAAATACAGGACACTTTGATGTGGAGATAAACAAAAGAGAGCTGGAGGAGATAAGCATCTCTCATCACCAAGTCCGCCCTTTTTGTGAGGAGTATACCCTCAAGAATGGTAGAAAGGTCTATCTCTTGGCTGAAGGTAGACTAATAAACCTATCTGCTGCCGAAGGTCATCCAGCTATGGTTATGGACCTCTCCTTCTCTAATCAAGCTCTTGCTTGTGAGTATCTTTCTAAAAATAAGGGAGACTTAAAGCCAAAGGTTTATAAACTCCCTTATGCATTAGATTCTGAGATTGCCCAATTAAAGTTGAGTTCAATGGGGATATCTATAGACTCTTTAACTGAGGAACAGAAGGAGTATTTGAAAGGATGGAGGGGAGGGACTTGACAAAGGAGAAAATTCTCCTAAAATATAAAAGACCCCCTTGACAAAAGGGGGGAAGCTCTCTATAATTTAATAGGCTCTCTAACAATTAGGAGATAATAGTGTGTCTGGGTGGTTACTTAAGTTTTGCTTGGAGGGTATGATCCCGGCCCAGGGCTAACGCTGGCAGCGTGTCTTAGACATGCAAGTCGAACGGTCCTGATGGGTGCTTGCATCCATCAGGATAGTGGCGAACGGGTGAGTAATACAAAGATAACCTGCCCAGAAGAGGGGGACAACCTCGAGAAATCGGGGCTAATACCCCATACGCTCCCAGAGACGCAAGTTTCTGGGAGGAAAGGTGGTTCTGCCGCCGCTTCTGGAGGGGTCTTTGTCCTATCAGCTTGTTGGTGGGGTAATCCTCCATAGTTTCCAATTTCTTCGGAATATTGGAATAAAGTCGCAAGACGCTTTGAGATGAACCTAGGTCCTATCAGCTTGTTGGTGAGGTAATGGCTCACCAAGGCTATGACGGGTAGGGGGTGTGAGAGCATGACCCCCCACATGGGGACTGAGACACGGCCCCAACTCCTACGGGAGGCAGCAGTCTAGAAATTTGGGCAATGGGCGAAAGCCTGACCCAGCGACGCTGCGTGGAGGATGAAGCCCTTCGGGGTGTAAACTCCTGTCAGGAGGGACGATGCCCTTTTGGGTGACGGTACCTCCAGAGGAAGCCCCGGCTAACTACGTGCCAGCAGCCGCGGTAAAACGTAGGGGGCAAGCGTTGCCCGGATTCACTGGGCGTAAAGGGTGTGTAGGCGGACTGGAAAGTCCAATGTGAAAGCCCTCGGCTCAACCGAGGAATTGCATTGGATACTTCCAGTCTAGAGGACGGGAGAGGGGAGTGGAACTCCCGGTGTAGCGGTAGAATGCGTGGATATCGGGAGGAACGCCAATGGCGAAGGCAACTCCCTGGAACGTTCCTGACGCTGAAACACGAAAGCTGGGGGAGCAAACAGGATTAGATACCCTGGTAGTCCCAGCCGTAAACGATGTGCACTAGGTGTCCCTGATTCTTTCGGGGGTACCGAAGCTAACGCGTTAAGTGCACCGCCTGGGGACTACGGCCGCAAGGCTAAAACTCAAAGGAATTGACGGGGACCCGCACAAGC
>CAZWJY010000041.1:0-11859 GCA_964634335.1 uncultured bacterium | reverse complement strand
CTGTATACTCTGCAGAACTCCCCACCACCCAGACCTTAAATTCTACAGTATCCACTGCGCCAGGTTCAAGAGATGCTATGGTTGTAGTATCTCCATATCCATCAGGTTGTATAATGCATTCCACATCAAAGTTTGTGGCTCTTACTGCGCCATAGTTCTTCACTATCGCCTTAGGAGCTATAGAATCCCCAGAACTTGCTTTAGAAGGTATAAGGATAGCCTCTGTTCCTACATCAAGAGCACCTACTGTTTTAGCTTCTATCTCCCATCTGAGGGTATCATTCTTGGTATTGAAGTCTCCATCATTATGAGAGAAGAGGGTGAAGGTATATATGCCAGGGTTATCCACACTCACAGAGTCAAAGGCAACATCCTGAGAGCCATTTATCACGATGTCCTTCTCAGAGGTATAGAGGATTTTACCTGTATCATCCTCCAGCCATAGGGTTGCATGACAGGGGACTTCACATCCAAGCAGCGCCTTTATAGTGGCTAAGGGGTGGTACACAGTATGGACAAAGATGGTATCTATGGGCTCTATAGGGATATGATTGCCCAGGTCTACCCCTACCTGAATCATACCCGGTATAGTATCAAGATATCTCCCCAGAATCCCGACAAAGAAGGTATCAGCAAGGAGCACAGGGGCAGGGGGTGCAGTCCAATCATCAAAAGTCACCTCTACACTATCTCCTTGGGCAAGCGTATCTATCGTCTGATGACTCTCATATCCCCCTTCAATCCTTAAGAGCACATCAATCATCATAAAGGAGTGAGTCCAGAAGTTCTCCACCCAGACAGAAGGGGTATAGGTGCAGTTTATACCTGCAAGAGATGGTAACCCTTCTATAGAGGTTATGGTAACAGGGGGTTGCTTACCAAGGACTGTCATTTCATCTATATACCAGCCCCTATATGTCACTTTATCGTCGCTGCCAAAATCCCAGGCGAACTGGGCATCTGTTATATGCTCAGAGGGGTCCAAGGGAATTCTGAATTCTGCCTGACTCCATGTAGTCATAAATCCAGAGTATCCTCTCTCACCGTCCAGCCCCTGGTTAAAATCAGAAGTGCTGGAATAGGGATAACCACCCATAGGGTCTATGATATCAAAGGTAATCCCATCCTTAGTAAACTTCACATTCCCTACATCGTAGAAAGGCTCAATCTCATACCAATGGTAGAAACGGAGGGTAAGATTTCTTGCCCCTTCAGGAACTGCAAAGACAGGAGATAAGAGTCTTGAGCTGGAGTAGTTGCTATAAGGACCATCTATTATTGTTGCCCAACAATTGGGAGGACTGTAAGCTGAAGGAGAAGAAGGAGAACCCCATTCCCAGTCATCGACCCAGGGGTCTGAGGGTTTTATCTTTTGATGAGTAAAATTATCATCCGTAGGTTCAAACTTCCAGGTGAAGAGGACCCTCTCTGTCACCATACAGGTCTTCTCCTTATAGTTATTGTCTGGATTATCATCAGAGAAATCAGTAGAGACCTTTACTGTATATAGCTCTCCAGAGTATCCCTGAGGAATCCAGTCTGCAAAGGTATGGTCTATCTCTTCAGATGGATTGATAGTAGGAATAGTGGACTCACTATGGTATTCTAAGTCTCCTTCATAGGTCCATATACTGCAAGCCACAGCTACATTGTTGGCTGGACCGCTACCATTATTCCTTATCTTTGCTGTGGGGTGATAGGTCTTATTTCCGATGATAAAGTCTGGGAGACTATCAGGGTCTATCTCCACCACCTCTATCTCAGGAGCACCACCTACAGCCCATTCCACATGAGCACGGATAGCAGCATCCCAATTCTGGAGATTCCAGGCTCCACCAATCCTCCGATAGGTATGAGGACCTCCGTGAGACTGAGATGCCCCATAATCCAGTAAGGGGTTAGACCCCAAAAAATTACCGCCATTCCATACACTTACCCAGAAGGTCCCTGAGGATATTGTGACTGGCGAAGAAAGGGTATGAGTAACCGTCGGAATCCATCCTGAGGGAACGGATAACCAGGGGGATTCATAGAGGAGGGTTGTGCCATCATCAGCGTAGATTCTGAACCGAATATTAGGATTACCCCATCCAGTATACACTTGTACGCTTACCTCAGAAACATCTAGAGGATAGGAGACACCAAAGTCTGAGGGGTAAAACCTCATCGCAAGCTCATAGGACATTCCAGCAACCCAGTATGTCCACCCATCAAAGTATGTAATCCAGGCATCGTCAGGTGACATCAGCATAAAGGGAGAAGATTCTTCTGTTTTGGGGTATGGTGGAGGAACCAACCATATGTCCCCCTTCCCTTTCCGGAGCTTAGGGGGTTGAGCTAACACTACACTTATTACCAACCCCCCTATCACGGCTGTTAATCCTTTCTTCATTTTGCCTCCTCTCATTAACTTTTTAGATAGCAATTTTTATGCCATAAAAGGGGGGTTGAAAATCCTTTAAAACCAATGGGTTACCAAAAAGGGTTCTTTATAATTATACTTTTTTGTCATTGATAGTTATACAAAAGTGAAATCTTCTCCCATCAATATGGGTTTAAGTTCGACCAAATTCGGTCCCTGTCATTGCGAGCCTGCCGGCTACGCTCCTCGCAATGACCATTAAATGTGGATAAGTTTAAGTCCAAAAGGGTTGACATCCCCTATTCCCTGTATTAGAATAGAACCGATGAGAGTCTGGATAGGGATGGTGGCTATAGGGATTTTTATGGCTTGCAAAAACCCAGAGCAGGTCTGGCACCCTACACCTGCAGATAGTATGGAGGTGATGGATTCTCTCAAGATATGGAAAGAGGTCTTCAGAGCCTCCTCCATAATAGAAAAAAAGCCCATCCCCTTTGACTTTCCCTACGAAAGGATTCCTTTTACCGATACCCTCCATCAGAAGTTCTTCCCTGTGAGTCTTTATAGGATAATAGAGGATACCACAGAAAGGGATAGTCTGGTATTTAATGAGGATACTACCTGTATAGCTGTCCTCTTTGAAGGGTTCAAGGGGAGGGTAGAGATAAGATGTGAATCCTTGACTCCATTATTAGACAGTGAGCCTGTCCCTATCTATGACTCTTGCTTTATCTATAAGGATACCACTCTAAGGAAGCCTTATCATAGTGAGTCCTGGTATAAACTCCTGTTTAGGTATAACCATAATAAGGATGCCTGGATATTGGAGAAGGTCTTAGGGGTCAGAGAGGTTTCCTGCCCTGATGTTTCCTACTCTCCTGAGATAGACTCCTTGAACCTATCTTATAATGATTCTGAGAAGACTATATCAAGGGATGATGCTGAGAGTTTCACTCCTATAGACTCAATCATCTCTTTAAACCCAGGCGATGAAGTTAAAATCCTTAAAGCATCCATTGATATACCTGGGGTTTTCCTTATAGGTAAAGACTCCCTCCATTATGACTACTCCTATACCAAAGGTTTTCCTTTCTCTTCTAAAGGGTTTCATAGTCTATCCCTTGAAGTGGTAGTAGACTCCTCCCTCATCTATCCTGATGCAGAGTATAAGAGTATCCTCTGGGCTCTACCTCTGTATGTCAAATGAGACCTCACCCCTTGACATCCATTTTAGATAGGTTAAATTTCTTAAAAACTTTGGGGCGAGAGATATGAAAGGAGGTGAATTATGAGGAAGGTTCTCATTATAGGAGCGATGCTCCTATTTGTAAGTTCTGTTTTTGCCGGAGTCACAGGAAAGATATCCGGCAGGGTAATAGATAAAGAGACGGGCGAGCCCCTGCCCGCAGTAAATGTGATTATTGAAGGAACCACCCTTGGTGCAGCTACAGATGCCAATGGAGAGTATTTCATTATCAATGTCCCTGTAGGCACCTATACTGTGGTTGCTTCTATGGTAGGATATAAACCAGAAAGAGTTACCAATGTAAAGGTATCGGCAGATATGACTACCACGGTCAACTTTAAGCTTGCCCTTACTGTTCTAAAGACAAAGGCGATAGAGGTAAAGGCTACCAGACCCATAATCCAGCCTCATGTTACCAGTTCAAGAAGGCTTATAGAGGATAAGGAGATCCAGAGGACGCCTGCAATTCGGGACTTTACAGATGTGGTGGCTCTGCAGGCAGGTGCAGTAGAGACAAGAGGAGGATTAGCCAGTGGTCTTCATATCCGAGGAGGAAGGGAGAATGAGACGGTCTATATTGTTGATGGGATATATGCCAATGACCCTGTAACAGGTCAATCAGGTCTTCTCTTAAATAAGAATGCCATCCAGGAGATGGCTATTGTGACAGGAGGGTTCAATGCAGAATATGGTGAGGCAATGTCAGGTATTGTTAATGTGATAACCAGAGAGGGTGGTAAGAGACACTCAGGTTCTATTCAATATGAGACAGATAGACCCTTTATACCTATCCAGACTGAAGATAAGTGGTCAGTCTTTTATCCTGAGGGATGGGATAGCTTCTATACTCCTCATAAGAGGAGATGGGGATATGGTCAGGATGATGTGAACTTTACCCTTGGTGGACCCATACCCTTATTGAAGAGAGCCACCTATTTTCTCTCAGGAGATTTCTTAGAGCGTCAGAGGGGAAGACTGCCTAATACAGATGCTCACCAGAGGTCAGGGACAGCGAAGCTTGTTTTTAGACCTATAAATACATTGAAATTTACCCTTTCCGGGAACTTCTCCTATCTCAAATATCACCGCTATGATTATAATGACCATGGTTTTTCTCAAGGGATATGGCTTTATGAAACCCCCCTGTATCGTAGAGATAATACCCAGTTAAACCTTAAGGTCACCCATACCCTTTCCCCCAATACCTTTTATGAATTGAATGTAGGAGGGTTTCAGACCCATTTCACAGCAAGGGGTCAGAATGGGAGATATTATCACGAGTGGAGGGCGATTGGTTATAATCTCCCCTGGGTAAGAAACGCATACCATAATAGATGGGAGGAGGAGACAGATACTTCAATCATCTATCACTACTGGTATGACCCTGCTTACTGCAGATGGGACCTACCAGATTCTATCCTCTCCCTTTATCACCCCCTCGATTCTATCATAGAGGCACATCCTGAGTGGAGTGACTCTATCCAGGCTGAGATTGCCTGGATGATGTATTATGAGAATCTGGAATATGGGAGATGGGACCCAGATTCAGGAAGATGGATCTGGAACAGAAAGACAAGGATAGATACTATCATCTCTGGTGGAGATACTATAATAGATACTACCCTTCTTGTAAAAGAGACCTACAGACAGATGCAGGACGCATTAAATTCCCGATTCTATGAGGTGAATTCCTATCAGATAAAGCATATCTCTGAGGTGGATACTTCTATGATTGTATTAGGAGATGATACCCTTCCCCATGAGGTGATAGTGGAGAGGCTTCCAGGGACAGATTCAGTCCTGGTCTACCATATCTTCTCTATAGATACCTATCTTGAGTCTTATAAAGCCTGGATGGAGGCTGTCCAGAAATGGTCAGAGGCAGATAGAGAACATAGACCAGAGGCAGACTCTCTAAGGAAGGTGGCTAAGGAGTTGGAGAAGAAGATAGAGAAGAGTGGGAATATGTATACCATCAGGTATGAGAGAGACCCTGAATTTAGGTATTTCTCCTACTACTTCTGGCCATGGTGGCATGATAGGAATACTGTCCATTATTCAGCAAGGTTTGATCTCACATCCCAGGTGACTAAACACCATCAGATAAAGACAGGTGGCTCTTTCAGGTATCATAATCTTAAACTCTTGGATGTCTATTTTGCCAATGAGAATCCTTACTGGGACCAGTATCTCCAGCACCCTATAATAGGGGCTGCATATATCCAGGATAAGTTTGAGTATGAGGACCTCACCATAAATGGGGGACTGAGGTTCGATTACTTTAACCCCAATGCAGAGTACTATCGGAGCTTAGACTCTCTTGAATTGGGTAAGACCTATACAACCCCTAAGTATCAGTTATCCCCAAGGTTTGGGATATCCTTTGCGGTATCTGAAAAGTCTCTTATGTATGCCTCTTACGGATGGTTCTTCCAGATTCATAAGCTGGAGGACCTTTATCAGAACTTAGAGGCAGACATTACCAATGGTCTTCCTCTCCTGGGAAACCCAAATCTTCCTCCAGAGCGCACCATCGCCTATCAGGTAGGTTACCGTTATGCCTTTACTCCGGATATGGCTGGAGAGGTCACTGCCTATTATAAGGATGCAAAGAATCTCCTTGCCTCTCGTCAACTCACCACTGTCTATAATAGGAAGCTGGTCAGCTTTACCTACTATGATATCTTAGACTTTGCTACGATAAAAGGGATAGATGTCACCTTTACAAAAAGGGCAGCTCGATGGCTCTCTCTCTCTCTTGCTTACTCCTATTTAGATGCCAAAGGGAGTGGTTCTGCTGGTGATGAGTTCTACCGCAGGTATATGGGGACAAATGTGGAACCACCCCATCGTGAGTATCCCTTAGAGTTTGATATCACTCACTCGCTTAAGCTCAACCTCAACCTCTATGTGCCTCAGGATTTTACCTTCAAGCCTCTCTCTGACTTAAATACCAACCTCCAGTTCAATTTCTCCTCAGGAAGACCCTATACACCATCTACTGAGAAGGGTGGTCTATTAGAACCTAACTCAAAGAGGCTTCCACCCTCTTCTACTGTGGACTTAAGGATAGAGAAGAACTTCAAGTTTGGTGGATTTACCCTAACCCTTTATACAGATATAAGGAACCTTCTGGATACAAAGAATGTGATAAGGGTCTACTCCAATACAGGTCTTCCTGATGACAATGGTGGTAGACCGAGGTTTGAACCTCTCTACTATTCAGACTATGAGTTCTATGGATATTCCAGTCCTGAGGAGTATTATGAAGCAAGGGTAGCCAACTGGAAGAGGAGAGTAAATAATCCTGGACACTTCGACTCGCCCAGAACTATAAGGGTAGGTATAACAGCATCCTTTTAGGAGGTAATAATGAAAAGAGTTTTCAGTCTTTTGATGGTTTTATGGATGGGTACCCTCTTTGCCTACTATCCTATAAATGAACCTCTGGTATATCCAAAAAACAGAATCTTATCTACTCAATCGCCTCAAGGGAAGGTATCTGATGAACCCTGTGATTGGTGGTATTACTGGTGGACAGGAGTAGGAGACCTTACTTATTGGGGGGTAAGTAATACAGGACAGGGACCCATATTTGTTCCGAGAGGTCTTCCAGAACTCCCTCCCTATGATGGAAGTATGGCTCAACAGTATACATATCAAGCTCGGATAGGGCTTGACCGGGGATGGAATGGTGTCTATCCTGCAGGCTCTGCTCAGCCCTATACCTTTGCAGCAGGGGGATGGATAGGCGCTCTATACCCTGTAGTTATAGGTAAGGATACTGCCTGGGATACAGTAGTGGCTAAATGTGCCTATTATTCTGACCTTGGTGCAATGAAGGTGCCTGAGATGGAGAATGCAGGGGAGGTAGGGGATATATCTGGAGCTGGTCTCTACTTCAGTGATATGGTAATACCAGAAGGCTTCCCCCATGCAGGCGAATACCTCTTTAAGCAACCGGGTTTTGATAAGGAGGATTATCAAGCCCTATGGCCCTTTGCCGATACCTCTATAAACAAGCGGAGACCTGGGGCAAAATTGGACCCTGCTAAAGGAGATATCGTCTCTAATCAGGATACTTATGCAGTATGCGGGGACTGGATATCTGCTGATGATGCAAGGGTTATATGGGCAAATCCTGGTGGAGGTCCTTATCAGGGAAGAGGGATGGGGATAAGGGTAGAGGTGCGCACCTATTCCTGGAACTATGACTACAATAGAGACTATCTCTATATCAACTACAAGATAAGGAATATGAATGACTTCCCTTTAAGGAAACTCTATCTTGGATATTTTATGGATAATGATATAGGGGATAATCCACGTCCTCAGGGTGCCTGGGATGATATGATAGGTTTTGATAAGGAGTTAAACTTAGGTTATACCTATGATGCCGATGCCTTTGAGCCAGGATGGAAGAGCCCTGCCGGTTATATTGGGTGTGTGCTGGTAGAGACACCCGAGGATATAGGGTTAACGGGCTTTCTCACCTGGCCCAATGACCCTAACCTCTCTATTGATCACGATACAGCAGACGGTGCAAAATATGAGATGATGGCAAGAAAGGAGTTTATGACCTGGGTGACCCCCCAGGATGTGCGTCAGCTCTCTGCCTCTGGTCCGATAGAGGAGTTAAAACCAGGAGAGGAGATAAGCTTTACTGTTGCCATAGTGGCTGCCCCTACCCTTCCAGAGTTGAAGGCAAAGGCAAGGAACGCTATAAATCAATTTGAGACAGGCTATCTTGGCTTTGCCCCACCATACTCTCCTATATTTACCTTAAGACCTGGAGATGGGAGAGTCTATATCTCCTGGGACGACCGTGCAGAGGATTATGTAGACAGGATGAGCGGGCAGAAGACCTTTGAAGGATATAGAGTCTATCGTTCAAGAACAGGTCTTACCGGAGAATGGGAACTCCTCGCTGACTATGACCTCGCAGGCTCTTATACCAAGGATACAGTGGTTACTAAATATCTATCAGGCACATCCAAGGCAACTATCTCCTTTGAGGGCTTTGAGCCAGAAGTAGCAGAAGGGGTATACGGGGACAACCAGTATACTATAAGCTTTACCGATTCAGTAGTCAGGGTTGATACTACACTCGATTCCACTATGGTGGACGATACCTTGGTTGTGGATACCATCATTGACCCTGTAGCAGCAGACTATATTGTCTACAATCTCACTAAACAGGAGTTATACTCCTACAATCCTGATGCTATAAAGGATGGGTATGGCTACTTTGTCATAGATAAGGCTACCAATGAACCCTATCCTGAAAAGCCCGGTTATCATTCAGGGGATAAGATATATATAGATGGCTTCTATGTAAGGATTGAGGATGGTAAATATGACCCTGCACAGCCTGGAGCTGACTCTACTGTCAATCCCAAGGATGTCTTTGTGATAAAGAGCTATAAGGCAAAACCGATAGGCTCCCAGGTCGGGATTAGCCATTATCTTGTGGATTCTACTGTGACAAATGGAGTGACCTACTACTACACCGTCACCTCTTACTCTCGGGAGCTCCCTGAATATGGAGTAGGTTCCTTAGAGAGTGGGAAGAAGAAAAAGTGGGTTATTCCAAGAAAAGAGCCTGTGGATATGAGGCAGGCAGGAGTGGATACAATCTCCCATCCTAAGGGGAGTGGTAATGCCCTGGTAAAGGTTGTAGTGGTTAACCCTGATGAGATAACAGGAGACGAATACAGGATAAACTTCTATCCTGAGAAAGGAGATACCATAAGATACTGGAGATTGACAGATGTCAAGAGGAACAAGGTTCTCTTAGATAGTATCACCGCCTTGAGTGGAGAGAGGAGCGTGCCTGTAGTGGATGGGCTTGGTATCTCTATAGATGCTGTCCTTGTCAATGGAGTAGATACAGAGGCTGTATACGATACTATGAAGTCAGGCTGGATAAAGTATGACAGTATAAGGAAGGGCTGGGTAAAGGGTAAACCTAACTATAAATTCCTTTTCAAACCAGACACAGGCGGTTTAAAATATCTATCCCATGACTATGAGATTCTCTTTACTCCTGAAGGGGGCAAGGATGTATATGGACACTCTACACCCTTTGAAGTGAGGGATAGCACCTTAAGGAAACCCGCTATCTTTGTCTATACAGATGTAGCACCGAAAGGTGAGTTCAGCAAGGGAGATATTATAAAGTTATACCACAGGGTGGATGAGAAAGGGCTTCCCCGTGACCATATGCTTGATATGACAGTTATGGTGGATACCCTCTTAACTCCAGTTCCACCAAAGGTAGGAGATTTCTACTACCTGAAGACTTTGAAGGCAGTAACCTCTGATGATGAGTTTGTCATAAAGACAACCAGGAGTGAAAGACTTCCCTCAAGGGAAGTATCCTTAGATAGTGTGAGGGTAGTGCCAAATCCATACTATATCAGGGCTATATGGGATGAGAGCAGGGTGAAGCAGAGGATATACTTCCAGGGACTCCCTACAGATACAACCTGCACCATTAGAATCTTCAATGCTGCCGGGCTTCTTATAAGAGAGATCAAGCCTGAGGAATGTAACCTCGGGGGTGGTGCCAAATACTGGGACCTTTATACCAATGAGAAACTGAGGGCTGTAAGTGGACTCTATATCTATCAGGTGGTAACCAAGGATGGTAAATCAAAAGTGGGCAAGTTTGTTATAATCCGATAGGAGGTATAGATGAAGAGATGGATTATTATCCTCTTCTCCCTTATCTCTGGAGTAAGCTATGCAAGGTTAGGAGGCAGTGGGGCTGTCTTCTTAGAGAATGGCTGCGGTGCAAGACCATTGGCTATGGGAGGTGCCTATGCCTCCTTTGCTCAGGGTATAGAGGCTGTGTACTGGAACCCTGCTGGACTTACTACCCTCTCCTCTGCCTGTATCAACTTTACTCATGCTAACTTATTCGCAGGGATTATGGAAGAGAATATAGGCTTTGCAGTTCCTATAGCTAATGGTGCAATAGGTGTATCCGCTATTGGTCTCTTCTCAGGGAATATGGAGGTGACTACTGAGGAGCAGAGGTATCAGGGAGGGACAGGAGAGAAGTTCTCTTATAATGATATCGCAGTGGGGATAAGTTATGCGCGCAGACTGACAGAGAAGTTCTCTGCAGGAGTTACAGTGAAGGGGATAGGGGAGTTTACACGAAGGGTCTCATCCACAGGGGTAGGCTTAGACTTTGGAGCTATCTATAATACAAAAATTAGGGATTTGAGATTTGGATTTGTTATCCAGAACTTTGGTCCTGATATGGCTTTTAGAGGAGAGGAGCTGGATACTCTAATGGCAAAGGATACGCTTCAGGATGAGGATGTCCCTGCGAGATGGAAGTCTGAGTCCTATTCTATGCCCATCACCTTCCAGGGGGGCTTTGCCATAGATGTGATAAAGACCCCTGAGACAAGACTTACCCTTGTGTGTGAGATTACTCACCCTATAGACCAGCCTGCAACAGATGCTATAGGTATTGAATATGCTAAAAATGAGGGGTTCTTCTTAAGGATGGGGCATACTCTCAAGAACAACCGGGGTTTCTCCCTGGTGGATGTGCCTGACCCTTTACCCCAGATTATACCTAATGCGTATGGGGCTGGAATAAAGACCAGTGTGGGTGGAAGACCCTTCTTACTCGATTATACCTTAGAACAGCATGAGTACTTAGGTTTAATTCATAGGTTATCCTTAGGGATATCTCTTTAAAAAGGGGGTGAGAGGGAAATGAGATATGGGTCTATAATAATAAAGAAAGGAGGTTTTTGAAATGAGAAGAATAGCAATAGGAGCTTTTCTCATAAGCATAGGGCTTCTATGGGCTGGGAATACAAGATCTGTAGTAAAGCTTAAGAACATAGATAGATCTCGGTTGAAGAAAGTCTCGGTGCGGGTTCCTTTTCTCACAGGTGCTGAAGTTCTACCTTATCGTCCTTCACCTATCACCAATTCCTTAGCTACTGAATCACCCGGTGATATAGTTGGCTACACTGCTTACGAATATCAGCAGAATGGCACAGAGGGCAATCGTTGTATTGTAGACCCTAATAATGGTTATGTCCATCACGACTGGATGGCTTTTCCCATAGGAGGAGGATTCTTTGACCGTCAATGCAAGTATAATGTCTGGTATGATGGAGCCTTCCAGCTGGGAGAGGGTCAGAATGCAACAGGGACTGCAAGGGGAGGGTATGTAACCCTTGGAGTCTTGCCTGACGGTAGGGCAGTATGTGCCTTTCAT
>CAZWJY010000040.1:0-11976 GCA_964634335.1 uncultured bacterium | reverse complement strand
CAGAGCAGAAGGTAAGAAATCCGGAGTCTATACAATAGAATGGGATGGTAAGGATAGTAAAGGAAACTCTCTGCCTTCTGGTGTATACTTCTGTGAACTTAAAACACAAGACTATAGATTGACCAGGAAACTGATACTCATATCCCGATAAATCGTATTTGAACCCCTGAATAAACTACACCTTGACGCCGAGGATTTATCAGGTATCTTTTAAGAATGAGAGATTTTATTGAAAGATTGAAAGATAATAGGGTGATTATAGCGGATGGGGCTATGGGAACTATGCTCTATTCAAAGGGTGTTCCGAAAGGACACTGCTTTGATGAGTTGAACCTATCAAATCCGAATATCATAAAAGAGATCCATAGAGCCTATAGGGAGGCAGGGGCAGAGATTTTGGAGACCAATACCTTTGGCGCCAACTATGCTGTGCTTGATAGATACTATGACCTTGGAAAGAAGACAAGAGATATTAACTACTATGGAGCAAAACTGGCAAGAGAGGTGGCACCTGATGCCTTTATCGCAGGTTCTGTGGGACCCATCACAAGACCCTTAGACACTTCTGAAAGACTCTCCCTCCCTGAAATTGAAGAGATGTTCTCTGAACAGATTACGGCCCTTATAGAGGGTGGGGTAGACCTTATAATCCTTGAGACTATGTCGGATCTGGAGGAAGCCCTGGCAGGATTCAGGGTTACAAAAAAGATAGGGAATTTTCCTGTAATCGTCTCCTTCTCCTTTTCTAATGAGGGGAGAACTATTACAGGTCTTGACCCTGCCACTGTGGCTGAAAGGTTAAACAGGGAGGGGGTTAGAATCTATGGTGCAAACTGTGGTTCTGGTCCCCGTGAGATTTACAGGGCAATCCAGAAGATGATTGGTGCCCCCTGGCTCTCTGCTATGCCCAATGCAGGACTGCCAAAATTTGTCCAGGGGAGATTTGTATACCCCCATAACCCTGACTATTTTGCCTATTATGCAAAGAGGTTTTTATCCGGAGGTGTCTCCATTATCGGAGGATGCTGTGGAACTACCCCTGAACATATAAGGGCAATATCAGAGGCAGTAAAGGAAAAGGAAGTGAGAGGAAAGGAGCATAAAGTCTTCTTTAAGGATAATTTAAGGGTGATTCAGACTGAGAGAGAGATAACTACCCCCCTCAAACAGAAGTGCAGAGAAAAATTCCTCTGGATAGTGGAGATGGAGACACCCAAAGGTGCGGATGTGAAGAGAGAGGTAGAACTTGCAGGAGAGTTATCCTCGCTTGGTATAGATGCTATAGCTGTATCAGATACACCTATGGCTATTATGAGGATGGGACCCCTTGGTCTTGCCCATAGAATAAAGGAGGAGACAGGGATGGATGTGATTCTCCATATGACTACAAGAGATAGAAATATCCTCGGTCTCCAGTCAGACCTCCTCTCCGCCTCCAGTCTGGGGATAGATAATATCCTTGCCCTGACAGGAGACCCTCCCTCAGCAGGGGACTACCCCTTCTCTATTGCAATCTATGAGGTGACCTCAAAGGGGCTTATAGAGATGATAAGCTCTTTAAATTCAGGAAGAGATTGGCTTGGTAACCCCTTGGAATCACCCACAGGTTTCTGGGTTGGTGCAGCATCAGGTATAGAACCAACAGAGGTAGAGCTGTCAAGGGTTAAATCTAAAATAGAGGCAGGGGCAGGTTTTCTGATGACTCAGCCTGTCTTTGATATCAAAACCTTCAGTAAATTTATAGAAAGGATAAGAGAGTTTAAAATCCCCATCTTTGCTGGAGTGATGCCCCTATTCAGTTCACAACAGGCAGAGTATCTCCACAATGAGGTCCCTGGTATAAGCATCCCTGAGGATATAAGAAAGAGAGCAGATAAGGAAGGGGTAGAGATAATAAAAGAGATTATAAGTGAGTTAAAAGATTTAGTAAATGGCATCTGTATAATGGTGCCAAAGACAAGATACTCTATCTTAAAGGAACTCCTACCTTGAGCATTTATAAACCCTGCCAGCTTGTGGGAATATTCCCCCGCTCCCCAGAACTCATCAAGGCTACAAGAGACTTTGATAGGGGGAGATGTAAAAAGGGAGAGCTTGAAAGGATAAGGAGAGAGGATGTGAAAAGACTTATAAAATATCAGAAGGATTTTGAGTATATAATAGATGGCGGACTTTTATGGCAAGATATCCTGAGACCCTTCACAACTATTAAAGGGATAGAAGAAGGTCCACTCGTAAGATTCTTTAAGACAAATACCTTTTATAGAAGACCTATAATTAAAGGGAGGGTAGAGTTTGAATCTGAATTTATAGAGAGGTTCTTCTATCTTGATTTAATCCCTGAGAGGATGAAAGTGAACCTTCCGGGTCCTATAAGTCTCTTCTATCTTAGTGAGGATAGATATAAGAGGGATACCCCTTTTATGATTGCCGAAATCCTATCCGAGGTGTCAAAACATCTTGAGAGGAGGGGGGTGGAGTCTATCCAGTTTTTAGAACCAGGGGTTAGCCCTGAGATAAATTCTGAGTTCTGGAGGGAGATATATGGGATTGTCACAGAAAACCTAAGGGTAGAGACTTCTATTCACCTATACTTCACAGATGTCTCTGAGATAAGAGAGGTTTTTGACTTCCCTGTAGATGGGATAGGGATAGATTTTGTCTCTACCTCTGTTGATAACTTAAAAATCAATACATCTAAAAAGGTAGGGATAGGATATATAGATGCCCAGAATTCCTTATTGGAGGATACAGAAGAGGTTATAAGCTTTGTAAAGGGGATAGTTAAAAGATTGGGGTTGAAAAGATTCTACCTTTGTCCAAACTGTGCTCTGGATTTCCTCCCTTACTCTGTAGCCTTGAGAAAGCTTGAGATATTGGAAGAGGCAGGGGAGAGGTTAAAGGGATGATATTATTTCCCACCCAGGAGATAGGAAGCATAGCAAGACCAAACTGGCTTATTAAAAAACTGCGGGGGATAAAATTGAGAGAGGAGGATAGAGAGGAACTCAATTACTGGATAGCCTTCTCCTCCTTTGAACAGAGAGAACTGCTCTTGGACCTTATAGAGAAAGAGAAGGTAGAGGATAGGGAACAACTGAAAGACCTCTCGTCTCTACTTGTTATAAGGTGTTTTGAGAAGGTAGGGCTGGATATAATCTATGATGGAGAACAGCATCGGACTGAGATGTATCAGGAACCTATCTCCTATATCAAGGGTTTCAAATTCTATGGAGAGGTAAGGAGTTTTGATAACAAGTATTATAAGAAGGCTGCCTGTGTAGGAGAACCTGCACTGAAGAGACCTTATCACCTTGAGGAGTTTGAATATATAAAGGGTAAAACTCATAAGTGCTTAAAGGTTCCTATAACAGGTCCCTATACTCTGACAAACTGGTCCTTTAATGAGTATTATCTTAAGAGATGGAAAAAAGTGGAGAGGAACAGGAAGGATGCGATTCATAAAGCAAATAGAGAGCTCGCCCTTAAACTTGCAAAGGATATCATAAGACCAAACATAGAAGCTCTTAAAAAGGCTGGCGCTACCCATATCCAGATAGATGAGCCTGCTGCTACAACAGACCCTGAGGAGATAGATATATTTGTGGAGAGCTTTAATGAGGCTACTAAGGGGATAGATTGTAAGTTTAATCTCCATATCTGCTTCAGTGATTACTCCCTACTATATCCAGAGATATTGAACCTGAGGAACTGCTCCCAGTATACCTTTGAGTTCGCTCAGGGTGAGAAGTATGATTTTTTAGAACTTATGAGAAAATACTCTGATGATAAGGAGATAGGTTTAGGGGTAATAGATGTCCATACAGACAGGATAGAGCCTCCAGAGCTTGTAAGGGATAGAATCCTGAAGGCGATAAAGATTATAGAGCCTGAGAGAATCTATGTAAATCCAGACTGTGGACTCAGGACAAGGTCATGGAGGGTAGCCTTCAGAAAGCTTGAGAATATGGTAAGGGGGGCAGAGCTGGCAAGAAAACTAATCTATTGACAAATTAGAAGATGGACTTAAGATAAATCCCAATGGCTCGGTTTACTATATCAGGGTTGCGAGGGAAGGTAGGTGAGGAGATTAACCCCCGGATTGTGGCTCACTATGCCTGTGCCTTCGGTTCCTTCCTCCCTAAGGGGAAGGTGGTAGTAGGTAGAGATACTCGTAAATCGAGCCCCTCTCTTCTCCTCTCAAGTATCTCAGGACTCCTTTTCGCAGGTCAAGATGTTATAGACTTGGGTGTCGTCCCCACCCCTACCCTTGTTCTTGCCTCAAAGGAGCTAAAGACTGTAGGAGGAATGGTTGTCACTGCCAGTCATAACCCTGAAGATAATAACGGGTTGAAGTTTGTATCTGCCAGGGGGAGTTTTCTTGATGAGGAAGAGTTCTCTCAGTTCTCTCAATTCTTAAAAGATTTCCAACCTTCTCCTCCCCATAGATTTGGAAGTGTAACCCTCCAGGATAATGGGATAGAGAGGCATATCCGTAAGATAACCACATCAGGACTCTTTGCTGTCTCTCCCCGGAGATCTTTAAAGGTAGGTGTGGACTGCTGTAATGGAGCAGGTTCTGTTGCCCTTCTGAAACTGATAAGAGAGCTGGGGCATCAGGTAGAGCCTATATACTGTGATGCCACAGGAGAATTCTTAAGAGGACCCGAACCCATACCAGAAAACCTATCAAAGCTCTGTTCTCTTGTAAGAGAGAAGAGTCTCGACTTAGGGCTTGCCTTGGACCCTGATGGGGATAGAATATCTTGTGTAGATGAGAAAGGGAACCCTATTGGGGAAGAGAAGACTTTTGCCTTATGTGTCAGATTCGTCTTAGAAAAGGAGAAAGGTCCTGTTGTCGTTAACCTCTCTACATCTCAGATGATTGATGATATAGCAAGAGAAGCTGGAGTGAAGATATACCGCACAAAGATAGGTGATGCTGCAGTTGCTCAGAAGTTGAAGGAGGTGGAAGGCGTGGTGGGAGGAGAAGGTAATGGAGGGGTAATCCTTCCTAAGATAAACTCTACAAGGGATGCCCTTGTAGGGGCTGCAATAATCCTTCAGCTCCTGATAGAAAAGGGTACCCCCTTATCCCAACTCTCTAAAAGCCTGCCAGAGTATTTCATAAAGAAGGTAAAGCTCCCTCTATCTAAAAAGGGATGGGAAGAAAAGAGAGGATTGATTATTAAAGAGTTTAAGGATAAAGAGCTGGACTATACAGATGGAGTAAGGATAAAAGATAAGGAGTGGTGGCTCCATATAAGACCTTCTAATACTGAAGAGGTGATAAGGGTGATTGCAGAAGCAAGGGATAAGGAGAAGCTGGAAGCCCTTATACAGAGGGCAAGAGAGATATTAAATCCAGGAGGATAGTATGTGCGGTATTGTGGGTTATATAGGTAGTAAAGAGGTAAGCTCAGTCATTCCTGTAGGACTGGAGAGATTGGAATACCGAGGATACGACTCCTGTGGTATAGCATCCATATCAAAGGGAGCGATAACTATAAGAAAGGTAGCAGGTAGACTCCCTAAGCTCAAGAGACTCTTAGAGAAGAGACCGATCAATGGAAAGGTAGGGATAGGTCACACAAGGTGGGCGACCCATGGAACAGTAAACGAGACAAACGCTCACCCCTTTACCGATTGCACTCAGACTATAGCCCTTGTCCATAATGGGATTATAGAGAATTATAGAGAACTTAAGAAGAAGCTTGTTGATAAGGGGCATAAGTTCATATCTGATACAGATACTGAGGTGATAGTCCATCTCATAGAAGATTATTATAAGGATTCTTTATTTAAGGCAGTAAAGAGGGCTGTAAGAGAACTGAAGGGGAGTTTTGCTATAGCTGTGATTTCTAAAAGGGAGCCTGATGTAATACTGGGAGCAAGGATGGGGAGTCCTTTAATAGTAGGGATAGGTAATAAGGAGAACATTATAGCCTCTGATACACCTGCCCTTGTAGGGATTGCTAAAAAGGTTCTGCCCCTGAATGATGGCGAGATATGTATGGTAGAGAGAGAAAGGGTAAGGGTATCCAATTTGAAAGGGGAAGAAGTAAAGAGGTCTCCTCATTCCCTGGAACTGAAAGTTGCTCAAATCCTGAAAGGGAGGTTTGCCCATTATATGCGAAAGGAGATCTTTGAGCAACCAGAAATATTGAGAAGGAATATAGATTCAAGGATTAAGAATAATTCCATACTCCTCGGCTCTGATTTAAGGTTTTATCCAGATGACCTTGTCTCCATCCCCAGGATACTTATCCAAGCCTGTGGGACATCCTATCACGCAGGTCTTGTTGGTCGTCATCTATTAGAGAGGTTTGCCCAGATCCCCACAGAGGTAGAGATTGCTTCTGAGTTTTATACCCGTAAGCCATTAGTAGATGGAAAACCTCTTATCCTTGGTATATCCCAATCAGGAGAGACAGCAGATACCCTTCAAGCGATAAGGGAGGCGAAGCTGAAATCCCTAAGGGTCCTCTCTATATTAAATGTCAAAAGAAGCCTTATGGATAGAGAGTCGGATGGTGTCCTTTATATAAATGCAGGTCCTGAGATAGGGGTGGCGTCTACAAAGGCATATACTGCTCAAATCCTTACTCTGCTCCTATTCTCCCTGTATATAGCCGGTCTAAAAGGGACCCTCTCTAAGTCCCAACTCTCCAAGATTCTCAAAGAGGTAAAGACTATCCCGGAAAAGGTAGACAAGACCCTTTCTACAGATAGGAAACTGAGAAGGATTGCACAATGGCTCTCCCATCTCCGCCACTTCCTTTTTTTAGGTAGAGGGATAAACTACCCTTCTGCCCTTGAGGGGGCTTTAAAACTCAAGGAAGTCTCTTATATTCCGGCTATGGGCTATCCAGCAGGAGAGATGAAACATGGTCCTATATCCCTCATAGATAAGAAGGCAGGGGTGGTCTGTATTGCCCCAAAGGGTTCGGTCTATGATAAGATGCTATCCAATATAGAGGAGGTAAAGACAAGAGGAGGACAGGTCATTGCTATTGCTACAGAGGGTGATAAGGAGATAGCAAAGCTGAGTAAAGAGGTGGTCTATATCCCAGAATCACCGGAATACCTATCACCCATCTTTGTGGCTATCCCATTACAGCTCCTCGCCTATTACATCGCTGTATTCAGGGGGTGCGATGTAGATAAGCCAAGGAATCTTGCTAAGAGTGTAACCGTTGAATGAGATTTAAATCTATAGCAGGAGCAGATGTTGCCTATAAAGGGGGAGAGGCTGTAAGCGCTATTGTAATCTTATCTTATCCAGAATTCAAACTCATCGATAAGGCGGTTCTTAAACTGAACACCCCTTTCCCCTATATCCCTGGTTACTTCTTCTTAAGAGAACTTAAGCCCATAATAGCCGTTTATGAGAGGTTGAGTAAAAGCCCGGACTGTCTTCTCATAGATGGGCATGGCTTCGCCCACCCAACCTTTAAAGGGCTTGCCTGCAGGATAGGAGAGGAGCTTAAAATCCCTACCATAGGCTGTGCAAAGTCCTTACTTGTAGGAAGATATAAAGGGTTAAAAGAGGAGAGGGGGTCAACTTCTCCTATTATCTTTAATAATAGAACCGTAGGGTATGCTGTAAGAACCAGAACCGATGTAAAACCTGTCTTTGTCTCTGTGGGTTATGGGATATCCTTAAAAAGGGCTTGCTGGGTTGTGCTCCAATGTTCTAAGGGCTATAGAATCCCAGAACCCTTGAGATACGCTCATCACCTATCAAAAGTTGGATGATAAAGGCTGTCATATTTGATTTAGACAACACCCTCTTAGACTTTGTAAAAATGAAGGAATCGGCTATTGATGCTGCAGTAGAGGCGATGATAGATGCAGGTCTAAAGATGGATAAAGAGGAGGCAAAGGAGAAGATATTTAAGATATATGAAGAGAAAGGGATAGAATATCAACAGGTCTTTGATAAATTCTTAGAAGAGATTTTGGGAGAGATAGACCCAAAGATTCACGCTGCAGGTATTGTGGGGTATCGGAGGGCAAGGGAAGGAACCTTAGTAACCTATCCCCATGTAAATGTCACCATCATTGAGCTCATTAAAAAGGGGTTAAAGCTTGCTGTAGTATCCGATGCCCCAAGGCTCCAGGCATGGCTTCGGTTATGCACCCTTGGGCTCCATAATTACTTTGATGTAGTGGTTGCCTTTGAGGATACAGGAAAAAGGAAACCTGACCCAGAACCTTTTAAGAAGGCACTGGCTTTGTTGGGAGTAAAACCTTATGAGGCAATAATGGTGGGAGACTGGGCTGAAAGGGATATTATTGGAGCAAAGACATTAAATATAAAGACAGTGTTTGCCAGATACGGCGATACCTTTGGAACGAAGAACTCAGGTGCAGACTATGAGATAAATGACCTCTTAGAACTCTTAGATATTATAGATAAGGAGAACGGCTGATGCTCCTTTTCTAATGCCTGTCTCTGGTATCGGTATTGATATAGTAGAAGTGGAAAGGATTGAAATGGCTATAAAGAGATTTGGAAGGAGATTCCTTGAAAGAGTCTACACAGAGGGTGAAATTGAATACTGTAACTCTAAGAAATATCCCTATCCCTCCTTTGCTGTCAGGTTTGCGGCAAAGGAGGCATTCTTTAAGGCTATTGGAAGGAAGGTGGGATGGAGGAATATAGAGGTTGTGCGTGGAGAGAGAGGTAGACCATTTCTGAAACTGAACAGTCCGCTGGATAATAACTATTCTTTCCATCTATCCCTTTCCCATACTAAAGCCTATGCAGTAGCAATGGTAGTGATGGAAGAGAAAGACTCGTAATTACTCAAGACTTAGCCTTGAGAGTCTGCAATTCAGGGTTGACTTGGATACTGTTTCTGGATATACTTTGGCTTGGGAAGAAGAGTAGTTATCGGCATTACCTGTAAAAGCGGGAAGGATAATTTTTATCTTCCCAAAGCCTATACCAGAGCTATCCTTGCCTCAGGAGCCCTCCCTATCCTCCTACCAGTATTTAAAGATGATGAAATGATGGAATACCTCATAGAATCTCTTGATGGTCTCCTCCTTGCTGGAGGGGGTGATATCCATCCTAAATTCTATAACCAGCCTGTCCAGGCAGAACTGAAGAAGGTAAACCCTGAAAGGGATGAGTGGGAGTTTCAACTCCTTAAGAGATTTAAAGAGACAGGAAAACCAATTCTGGGCATCTGCAGGGGTATACAGGTGATAAATGTTGGCTTTGGTGGAGACCTGTATCAGCATATCCAGAACCACTACCAGAAAGAACCAACAGATAGACCGAGCCATGAGATTTTTATTAAAGAGGATACTCTTCTTCATAGGCTCCTTCGTATGGAGAGAATTATGGTAAATAGCTTCCACCACCAGGCTATAAAGAGCCTTGCCTCTGGATTTCTGGTATCTGCCTATGCACCTGATAATACCATAGAGGCTATTGAGGACCCAGAACATCCCTTCCTCTTAGGTGTCCAGTTCCATCCTGAGTATATGTATAAAGATAAGATTATTAAAAGACTCTTTGATGGATTTGTCAGAGGATGCTCCAGAGACTGATTGGAGAGGTTAGAAGGGTGAAGAGAATAGGAGAGGTGATAGATATAGAGGTAAAGATTAAGGATAGGCTTATAAAGACAAAACTGCCCAGGGGGTTGAAGGGGAAGAGGGGAATGATATCCAGAAGGTTTATGGGCTATCTTCCAAAGCAGAAAGATTCCATCATCTTGACCGAAGCAGAGACAAGAAAATTTTTAAAGGAGGAGATTCAGAAGAGAGAAATTATAGAAAACAGATTTTTGAATATAGAGATCTGGGAGGAACTGGGTGCAAGGATAGGCTCCCTTCTCTATAAACCAGAAAAGAGAGCCCTCTTCATTCCCAGAATTGAGTTGGGGAAGTCTGGATGGATATACTGGGGAGGAATTCTCGATATCCTCTCCTTAAATGAACCCAAATCTCTGTGGAATAAGAGATATAGAAGAACCTCAAAGGGTTATGAATATAAGAAGGGGAGGCTCAGGGTCTTAAAAAAGATAACCCTATTAAAGGACCTGCCTGCAATTCTTGTTGATTATACCATAACCTCAGGGATAAAGAAGAAGATAGATTTTGGACAGTATCTTATGATTCCTGCTCCAGGGCTTGGTCAGGAGAATATCCTCTATCTCCCCTTGCATGACAGGATAGAGGAGTTTCGTTACTGGAGATACATATCTCCCTGGCCCTGGTATTCAGAATATGCAGGTTTCAAACTCGATGGCTTTCTATGGGTGAATGAGTCAAAAGGGATATGCTTGGGAGGATTTACTAAACCAGAAAGACTGGAACTCATTAGACTGGATAGGGATAAGAAAGGGGTGAATCTGACATTTATGTTTAAGAGGGAGGAGTTAAAGCCAGGGAGACCAAAAAGATACACCATTCTTTATATAATCGGCGACTCCTTCCATATAGATGGAGAGAGTATCACAGTCTCATCTAATAAAAGGATTATAGTAAGGAGTCTGAGAAGACCCTCTCAGAGAGGGCTTTCTGAAAGGATGATTAAGGGGATTGGTCAAATCTGGATAGGTTATGAAACCCTTCCCTGAACTCACCTTCAGTTTTGAGTGGGAGTCCCTTCTATTAAAAGAGGACCTCACCATCCCTGACCCAAGGGAGGTAAGGGAGGTTGCCAACCTTATCAGGAGCAGGGTCTATGGTTCTGAGATGGGTCTTGACTATATCCAGAGGGTAGGACCCATGCTGGAGATAAGACCTGGAATTCTAAGGGATGCAGAGGAGCTCTCCACTCGTATAGAGGAACACCTTAGAGCCATCCATAAGGAGTGTGAGAAGAGAAGGCTCCTATTCCTTCCCTGTGGGACCCACCCTGCCTTAGGTAATGCCATAGGTCTGCATGTCCATATAGGAAGCATATATGATTCCAGGGATGCTGTAAGGATAGCAAATGGGCTTCTTAAGTATTCACCCTGCTTTGCTGCCCTGGCTACAAATTCACCTGTATATGGTGACCTTGTAGGAGAATACAAGAGCTACAGGCTCCTCTTTCATGCTCAGTTCTGCTCCATAACCCGTGCCCTTGTATCCCCAAGGCTTGCCCAGTGGAGGTGGGCTGAGGATATATCAGTAAAGGTGGACCTCCATTCCACCTTAGAACTGAGGATAGGAGACTCGGCAAGCTCTCGGCAGTTTATAGAAGAATATGTGCTCTTTGTGACAGCCTTCTTCCTGAGTGACTGGGAGGAGAAACTTGATGAGAAGGGTTATGAGGAGTATATCATAAACCGCTGGAGAGCTTCAAGGTATGGACTCCAGGCTATCTTCCAATGGGATGGGGAAGAGACCCCTGTGGTAGAACTGCTTAAGGATATGCTCAAGGTTTCGAAATTTAAAACCCTGAAGGCAGGAGAGCTCAGACTCATACCCATAATGCTGGAGAAGCGTCAGACCCAGGCAGACTGGCAGATGGAGATATACAGAGATATTTCTGACCCCTTTGCCTATACAAGACTTTTAATAGACCTTTTAAAGAGAGGAGACCCATTTATGAATTATATGGAGGGGGCGGGAAAATTACCTCTTTTAAAGCCTGAATCTATTGATAAATATATCCTCTCCCATATTCACAAGGATACCCCTTACACACTTCTTTATGAACTACTACTCCTACCCTATGCACTTTTAGATAGACATTTACAGAGTCTTATAAAATCTGGGAAGATAAGGATGCAATGCGACCCGAGGTATGGAAAGAGATTTACAAGGGTTTAAAATTCTGTAAAACCATACCTTGACTATGAAGGATAGATTTTTATAATTTATTATGGCTTCAATATCTTTTGAGGTCTTGAGTCAAGCTCAACAAGGGCTTCTCCCTAAAATTGGGTTTCTTAAAAAGAAGGGGTTTTACTTAGGTGGAGGGACTGGTTTGGCTTTGCATCTTAAACATCGTAGCTCCATAGACTT
>CAZWJY010000039.1:0-12267 GCA_964634335.1 uncultured bacterium | reverse complement strand
GGAACTCTTGCCTTATATAGATGCTATGAATATAGACCTCAAATCTATAAAAGAGGAATTCTATAGAGAGGTAGTAAAGGGAGACCTAAATACAGTGAAACAGACTATAATAGAGTCTAAGAAGAGCTGTCATATAGAGGTGACCAATCTCATCATTCCTTCTCTGAATGATTCTAAAGAAGAGATAGATGAGCTTATAGAGTTCGTTGCCTCAGTGGGGAAGGATACCCCCCTCCACTTCTCAAGATACTTCCCCAATTATAAATTTAATAAGCCTCCCACCCCTGTGCAGACCTTAAAAGAGGCTTACAACAGGGCAAGGGATAAACTCTATTATGTCTATCTCGGTAATGTATGGATGGGTGAGGATAATACCTATTGCCCAGAGTGTGGGAACCTTCTCATATCAAGATACTACTTCAGCTCAAAAATAGAAGGGATAGAGAATGGGAGATGTAAGGGATGTGGAAGAGAAGTGGATATAATCCTCTGAGATATTTTGCCCTTGCAGATATCCTCTTATTCATAATAATCTTCTCTGCCTCTCTCCTCTCTCTTCTCCTTGCCAAAGCTCTATCTCCAAGAGGGGAGAGGGTCGTAGTAGAAACAGAGAAAGGGGAGTATTTCTCCTTACCCCTATCTAAGGACACTACCATTTATGCAGAGGGTCCCTTAGGAAAAACAAAAATAAGGATAGAGAATGATAGGGCTTTTATTGCTTATTCCCCCTGTCCCCATAAGGTATGTATGAGAATGGGGAAGATTGAGAAAGAGGGAGAGGTGATAGTATGTGTGCCTAATGGTGTGATAGTAAGGATTATAGGAAAGGGAGGATTGGATGGAATCACAAGATAGAGTTGTAAAAATTTCCCTGCTGGCTGGTCTCGGGGTTGTCTTATATACAGTGGAGAATTTCCTCCCCACACCCTTCCCCTGGCTCAGGATAGGTATATCAAATGTAGCTATTCTCTTGGCTCTATACACCTTTGGCTTTAGAGGTGCTCTCTGGGTCTTTGGCTTAAAAATCCTCTTAGGTTCTTTTATAGCCGGCAGACTCTTTAGTCCTTTCTTCTTCTTTGCCCTGGGAGGAGGGGGTGTATCCCTTATGATTATGGGTATTGCTAAGAGACTGTTCTCACCACCATTGAGTATTGTGGGGGTGAGTATGTTAGGAGGGGTGAGCCATAATATTACCCAGCTCTTTATAGCTTACCTTCTCCTCTTCCCTTACCCCCAGCTTCTCTTTTTAGTCCCTATCCTTACTTTATTGGGTCTTGCCACAGGGAGTATCATTGGTATAATATCTCTGATGGTATTGAAGAGATTGGAATGGAAAAGGAGGGAGTATGCGTAGAAGAACACTTGGAAGAGTAGTTTTAGGAATTCTTATCGGTGGGGTGATAGGTTCTGCTCTATCCTTCCTCCTCTCAGGAATATTCTATCCCTCTCCGGTCAAGGATTTCTTTTTCAAAGTCTTTAAAATCGGATTCTCTCCTTTCACTCTCAATCTCGGATTCTTCTCCTTTACTTTTGGCTTGTATTTCTATATCAGCGTCCTCACCATCCTGTTTATCCTTTTAGCCATATATATACTTTACAAATTTTAAAGGGGGTGTAGAATGAACCTTGGCTGGCAAGAAATCCTCCTCATCGTCCTTATTATCCTTCTCCTGTTTGGAGCAAAAAAGATTCCTGAACTGGCAAGAAGTATAGGTAAAGGGGTGAGAGAGTTTAGAAAGGCGATGAAGGAAGGGTTTGAAGAAGAGGAAGAGAAGTGAAAAGGGGTTGACATTATATCAAATTGAGGCATAATTTTTTATGTCTGCAAAAGGGGGTGAGAGATGTTAGGGAAGAGAAGAGTAGGGGCTGTAATAGCAGCCTCTTTTGGTCTATCCCTCGCATCTTCTCTTTTTGTTCCTCAGAAGATAACAGAAAGGATTGCCCTCCGTAATGCAAAGGCTTTGTGGGGTGAAGTATCACCCGCCCCTCCTGTCGTATACTATGGGCTGGATGATGAACCCATAGCCTATGGATTTGTTTTTGCAAAAGGGAGTAGATTTCCAGACTATAAGGAGATTTTGATGGAGGTGGAGAGGAACAGAAGGGAAGGGAGAATAAGAGAGATGTGGGGGGAGAAGAGATATTATAAAATGGTGGTATCAGCAAGAAGGGATATGCCTCCTATACCTGTTTATGGACAGGGATTATTGGAGAGTTATGTATTAGCCCATAAGTTTAAGGAGGAGGCAGAGAAGGCTTTAAGGAAAAAGGGTGTATCCCTTGCCAAGATTTACTATATTACACCCTTAGAGAAGTGGTATGCTTATACAGATGGAAGGGATACGGTCTATATAAGGCTATATCCACCAAAGAGGGTCTATACCCAGAAAGAGTTCAACGATTTAGTAAGACTTCCCCTCCTCAGACAACTCTCTGTAAAGAGAGGGATTGAAGCACCCTTTAAAAAGTTATGGGATGATATGGAGAGGGGACTGAAGGTTCTACAGCCAGACACCCATCTTATCTACAGATATGACCTCGTTCCCTATTATGACTGGAGTTATGGATGCTCACCCACTGCTGCAGCAATGCTCTTAGGCTACTGGGATAATCTGGGTAATGAAGGGTTCTCTCCTCCTTTCTCCAATTTTGTAGATTACTACTTCCAGAGATGGGATGGTGTGCAATGGGAGACCGATTATCAGGTTCCTAACCTTCAGAGAGAACTCGCCTTGGCAATGCATACCGACTCTACAACAGGAGGGACTTGGATTGAGAATATAGGTCCAGGTATTCAAGCTGTTGCAGATGCCAATGGCTATGACTTCAATGTATCTCCTGCTTATGGAGGTGACAGCTCTAATAACTGGTTGTGGGACCTTATCGTGAATGAGATAGATGGTAATCGCCCCTTTGAATGGGGAGTGATGCTGGCTTCTGTCGGTCATTCTCTCACAGGTGTAGGCTATACTGATGATAACTATGTGGCTGTGCACAATACCTGGTATCCCCCTTTAGACTACTGGTATTACAACCAGTGGTATGATGGAACACCTGCACAGTTCACTACCATAAATACAGTCACCCCTGGAGGAAGTTATGGCTATAGTATAAAGCTCACCTCACCCCTTGGGGATACCTTCTACAATAGCGATGGCTGGGGGGAAGTATGGAATGCAGGTGAGACCTATGAGATTACCTGGACAGGGGATTTAGGAATCGGCTATGCCTCTATTGACTATTCTATAAATGGTGGGCTATTCTGGCGCCCTATTATAGATAGCACCGAGAATACAGGGAGTTACCTCTGGGATATCACAGACTATGCGGTTAGTAATAGAGCAAGAGTCAGAGTAAGGGTATATAGCGGAGATACCCTTATGGGAGCTGATGGGAGTAAGGGGAACTTTACCATCTTAGGAACCCCTGTCCCTGGCATCAGAGTGACCCCAGATACAGTAGTCTTTGACTATAGCCCTAAGGAGGTAGTAGTCAAGCCTACCTCTATCCAGAGACTCCCCTTTACTAAAGAAGTTCCAAAGGCTAAGGTTGGAATAACGAAAGTTCGGCATCCTTCTAAAATTACAGATAAGCCATTACAGGACGAGATAGAGATAAGCTATGATGATGGGAGTGTTGAATTTTATACCTATATCTGGACTTATACAGGCACACCTGTGGAGGATGAAGTCTGTGGCTGGTGTACCAGAATGACGCCTCCTTCCTATCCGTTTGTCTTAACTAAAGTAGAATTTCTTTTTGGTGAGGTAGCATACGATTTCTATCTCCATATATATGGAGATGGAGGAGGAGTCCCGGGAAATAATCTCCTCCCTACCCCTTACCTAATAGACCATACTACCGTTCCTGTGGAGGATTGGTGGGTCTATGATGTCTCCTCTGAAAATATTGTGATAAACTCTGGTGATTTCTATGTGGGATTCTGCTATAGCTATCTTGATAGTCTGGAGAGACCTACTGTGAGAATAGGGGGTGATAATACATCACCCTTTGATGATAGAGGATGGATAAATTTAGGGACAGGATGGGGGTTGATTTCAGACCTTGGATCTGAATACAGGTTTGACCTTATGATAAGGGCGATAGGCTATACTGGTGAAACGCCTCCTTCCATCGTAGATACTATGTGGGTTAGGAATATAGGCTCAGGTGGTCTTGAGGTTACAGGTATGGTTCCCTCAGAATCCTGGATTAAGAGTGTCTATCCCACTTCCTTTACCTTAGCCCCTGATGACTCCCAGGCAGTAGAGATAGAGGTGGATACTACAGGACTTGCCGATGGAGAATATATCGGCTATGTATCTATCTATTCCAATGACCCTGAGAGGAGTATTTATGATGAACCTGTAAAATTGATTAAGGAGTCTATAAGCCCTAAGATATCGGTATCTCCTGATACCTTGGACTTTGAGTTTGCTTCTGAGAAGACCCTTGATAGTAAAACCCTTCCTATGTGGGTGAAGAATGAGGGTGATGCAGACCTTATAGTTACAGATATCACCACTCAGGCTGAATGGATAACCTATATCCAACCCAAGCAGTTTACCATAGCCCCTTATGATTCCCAGGTTGTGGCAGTAAAGGCTGATAATTCTGGGATACCCCCTGGGACCTACTATGACTCTCTACTCATCTACTCCAATGACCTTACAAATAATCCTTATCTTGAACCTGTGAAGTTATTTAAGATGGGAGAACCTGATATTGCTGTAAAGCCTGATACCTTATCCTATGACCTTTCTGTAAATGAACCCCTTACTGACACTATGTGGATTTATAACCCTGGACAGAGCGAGTTGAGTGTTAAATCACAGACCACTACCCCTTGGATTACAGATATACTCCCTCCACAGTTTACCGTCTTACCCAATGACTCTCAGGCAGTAGAAGTAAGGATAGATACTACAGGATTGAGTGATGGTCTGTTCTATGGTCAGATTCTACTGGAGAATAACACCCCTACGAAGAGTCCTTATATAGAACCTGTAAGGTTAAATAAGGCTCCCGGGATTTTAGAAAATCCTCTGCCCAGTGTGTTGAGGCTTAGAAGAGTATCTCCCAACCCATCCTTATCCATTGTCTCCATCTATTATGATTTACCCTATAAAACCTCTATCAGTTTAAAGGTATATGATGCAACAGGGAGACTTGTAAAGACTCTGATTATGGGAAGCCAGGAACCTGGTTATAAATCTATAATCTGGAAAGGTCTGGACAATCGAGGGAAGAGGGTTCCGCCTGGTATCTACTTTTTGAGGATGTTAACACCTGAGTATAAGAAGGTAGAGAAGCTGATTCTTTACAAATAGGGGGTCTTGATGCAGAGCCCTTCACAGAACTCACCCCTTGACAATTACAAAATCCTCCCTATAATAGAATCAGAGAGAGTTCAACACCCATAACCCTTCTCATCTTCCCCTCCTTGGGGGGCGTCTCTTCAGGGCGCCCCCTTTCTCTTTTATGGTTGACGATTTTAATTTTTTCCCTATAATTGAATTATGAGGTTTGATAAGTTTACCCAGAAGGCACAAGAGGCTATCGCTATAGCCCAGGAGTCCCTATCCAAGTTCAACCATAACCAGCTGGATACAGAGCATCTCCTATATGGACTCCTTGACCAACAGGATGGAGTAGTTCCCCAGATTCTTTTAAAGATGGATATAGAGCCTTCAGGGGTAAAGAGAAGGGTGGAAGATGAACTTAGGAAATTCCCTACCATCCATTTTGAGGGATATGGGGCTACTCCACAAATATATATCACACCACGCGCAAAAAGGGTCCTGGACTTATCCTTTGAGGAGGCAAGAAGACTTGGTGATGAGTATGTGGGGACTGAACACCTATTCTTGGCTATTGTCAAAGAGGCGGATGGGGCTATCTCTTCCATATTAAGGGATTTTGGTATAACCAGAGAAGGGGTATATCAGGCTCTATCCAAAATCCGTGGAGCCCATAGAGTTACAGACCCTGAGGCTGAATCAAAATATATGGCTTTGGAGAGGTATTCAAGGGATATTACCCAGCTCGCCAAAGAAGGGAAACTCGACCCTGTGGTAGGAAGGGATGAGGAGATAAAAAGGGTCATCCAGATTCTCTCCAGGAGGACAAAGAATAACCCTGTCCTCATCGGTGAGCCAGGGGTTGGTAAGACCGCCATAGTTGAGGGTCTTGCCCAGAAGATTGTATCAGGAGATGTGCCTGAAACCTTAAGGGATAAGAGGGTCCTTGCCTTGGATATGGGCTCCCTTGTTGCAGGGAGTAAGTTCAGGGGAGAATTTGAGAACAGGATGAAGGCTGTCTTGGAGGAGATAAAGAAGGCAAAGGGGAATATAATCCTGTTCATTGATGAACTCCATACGATTGTAGGGGCAGGGGCAGCAGAAGGGGCTATAGATGCCTCAAATATGCTAAAGCCTGCCTTAGCACGAGGAGAACTCCAGTGCATTGGCGCCACCACCCTTGATGAGTATAGGAAGCATATAGAAAAGGATGGAGCATTGGAGAGGAGATTCCAGGTAGTCTATATAGGAGAACCATCTGTTGAGGCTACGGTGGAGATTCTAAAGAATCTGAGAGATAGGTATGAGGCACACCATGGAGTGAAGATCTCAGACGATGCCTTAAAGGCAGCAGCAGAACTATCCGAGAAATATATAACAGACAGGTTCCTTCCGGATAAGGCGGTAGATTTGATAGACGAAGCCTGCTCAAAGGTGAAAATAGATATATACTCTATGCCCAAGGAGCTGAAAGAGAAGGAGAGGAGGCTGAAGGAGCTTACCAAAGAGGGGATGGAGGCGGTCAAGATTCAGGACTATGAGAGGGCAGCAAGGATAAAGACAGAGACAGACAGACTCCAGAAGGAGTTCTTGGAGGAGAAGAACAGATGGCTCAGAGAAAGGGGAATAGATGAGGTAGTGGATAAGGAGGATATTGCCGAGATTGTATCCAAGTGGACAGGAATCCCTGTATCTAAGATGCTCCAGACAGAGAAGGAGAGGCTACTAAGGATGGAGGAGGAGCTCCATAAGAGGATGGTGGACCAGGATGAGGCGATAAGGGTAGTATCAGATGCCATAAGAAGGGGGAGGGCAGGTCTAAAAGACCCCAATAGACCCATAGGCTCTTTCCTCTTCTTAGGACCAACAGGGGTGGGAAAGACAGAGCTTGCCAAGACCCTTGCAGAGTTCCTCTTTGACTCTGAGGATGCTATGGTGAGGCTTGATATGTCTGAGTATCAGGAGAAGCATACAGTATCAAGGCTCATAGGTGCACCCCCTGGATATGTGGGATATGAGGAGGGGGGACAGCTTACAGAGGCAGTGCGGAGAAGACCCTACAGGGTAGTCCTTCTTGATGAGATAGAGAAGGCACACCCAGAAGTATTCAATACCCTTCTCCAGGTCCTTGATGACGGAAGGCTCACTGATGGACAGGGAAGGACAGTGGACTTCAAGAATACCATAATAATAATGACCTCAAATCTTGGGACAGAGGTGATAGGCTCAAGAGAGGTATCCAAGGAGGAGATCCTATCCCTTTTAAAACATCACTTAAGACCTGAGTTCTTAAACAGGATAGATGAGATAGTGGTCTTTAAACCTTTAAGCTTTGATGATATGAAGAGGATTGTGGAGCTTCAGGTATCCATCTTAGAGAAGAAGCTGAAGGAGCAGGGGGTGAGTCTATCTTTGAGTGAGGAGGCAAAGGATTATCTTGCAAGGGAGGGTTATGACCCTGAGTTTGGTGCAAGACCTTTAAAGAGAACAATCCAGAGGTTATTAGAGAGCCCCTTATCAATGCTCTTGCTGGAAAATAAGCCCAGAGAGGTGGAGGTGATAGTAAAGAATGGGAAACTCTCCTTAGAACCAAAATTTAACAGATGAAGAGAACCCTCCTTTTAACCCTTATTCCCTTTTCACTCCTTTTCTCTCAGAGACCAGTATTTCTGATGATTACCCCAGGGGCAAGGGCAGTGGCGATGGGCTCAGCCTTTACAGGACTTGCAGATAGGGATACCCATTGAACCTGAGTGGTTGCCTGGTCTATGGCATGGTATGTATTATAAGTATGGAGCCATAGCCTTTCCCATATTAAAGGGAGGAACCTTAGGATTAGATTATACCTATCTAAGTACTGGCAAAACTCTGTGGAAGGATACAAGTTATACATCCTATGACTTTGCGATAAGTGTGGGCTATGGACATAAGCTATTTCCAAACTTTGGGGCAGGTATCTCAGTAAAATATATCTACTCCTTCCTTTTTCCTGACTGGGTTATCAAGGATATGCCTGGGCTGGGGATAGACAGGGGAGGAACAGGTAAGTCTATAGCCCTAAACTTTGGTCTCTTCCATCAGACCTCTATTCCGGGTGTGAGAGTTGGCGTTGCCCTTCAGAACTACGGAAAACCTATCAAATATTTTGAAGAGGAGGGTTCAGAACCCCTACCCAAGCTTTTGAGGTTGGGATTCAGTCTCAATCCCATCACCTTTATGGACTCTCTTCTTACTTTAAACATAAAATCTGAGATAGAAAGATTATTAAAAGTAAATATCACAGGGGATTATGTAGTAGAGCTCGTATCTGAAGGTAGACCGAGCTGGTATGGGTATGGAATGGAAATGACTATATTCAAAATATTCTCCTACAGGATAGGATATTTTGAGGATAAAAAGGGATGGCGATGGGGATCCACTCAAGGGATGGGTATCAATTTAGGACAACTCAGATTTGAGATAGCTCAGGATGGTGAAATCTACGCCTTCCATACAGCAAACTGGAGAGTCCACTCCAGAAATACCTGGTCTACTATAGGACTTGGACTCCTCTATATAATTTCTGCTGTGGATGCCCTCTATTCTGCCCTTCATCATTGACAACTCTAATTTTATTGATATAATCATTCTAAATGGACCCCTTTGAATGTCAGGAGGTAATATGATAGGAGTCTTCTTTGGCTGCACCCTTCTCTTGCAGGAGGACCTGAAGAACTCCCTGGAGAGCTTTTTGAAAAAGGCAGGGGTGAAATACCTCTCCACAGGGATAGACGAGTGCTGTGGTATACCCCTCATCCTATCAGGGCATATAAAAGAGGCTATACCCTATGCAAGGAATCTCATAGATAGGATGAGAAAGAGAGAAATTACCACTCTTGTCACCCATTGTCCCCACTGCTACACCGCTTTTAAACACGAGTATCCGGAGAGGCTCGGGGTCTCTGTTCCTTTTAAAGTTCTCCACCTCTCCCAGTTCGCCTGGGATTTGATAAAAGAAGGCAGGATAAAGCCAAAAAAGAGAATGGATTTGAAGGTTGTCTACCATGACCCCTGCTATATAGGTCGCCAGGGAGATGGAATCTATGAAGAGCCAAGAAATATCCTAAAATCCATACCAGGTATAGAGCTCTCAGAGTTTGGATTTAATAGAGAGGACTCTACCTGCTGTGGTGGAGGAGGACTCTTAAGAGCAGTCCTTCCAAAGCTCTCTGTAGAGGTGGCTAAGGAGAAGATAGAACTCCAGGCGCTACCCTTAGAGGTGGATGGGGTAGTATCCTGCTGCCCCTTCTGTGATACAAACCTGAGGGAGGGTGCCGAGGATAAGATAAAGGTCTATGACCTGGTAAATCTACTGGAGGAATCCCTATGAACGATTTTCATAAGGAGTTTAAGAAGAGCGTGTATAAAGCAACAAAGGATAAGCTCATCCGCACAGCCTTGAGAAGGGCAGTAAGAGCCTTCAGGGATGCAAGGGATAAAGCCATAAAGCAGTTCCCAGAGGTAGAGGAGAAGAGAAAGCTCCTCCAGGAGAGGAAGGAGTATTCCTTAAACCATATAGATGAGCTCATCCAACAGACAGAGGAGTCTGTAATACGCCAGCACGGTATCTTTCACTTTGCCAAAACCGAGGAGGATGCAAAGAGAATTATCTCTGACATAGTTGGAACTGGTAAGCTCATAGTAAAGGCAAAGTCTATGACCACTGAGGAGATAGCCCTGAATGAATTCTTGGAGGAGAAGGGTAATGAGGTCTATGAGACAGACTTGGGGGAGTTCATCGTCCAAATCCTAAAATCAAAACCTATGCACATCCTTGCCCCTGCGGTGAATATACCAAGGGAGAGGGTGGCAGAAGCCTTCTCGAAACTCGCTGGAAGGAAACTCCCTCCAGATATACCAAAGCTCACCCTCTTTGCCAGGGAGTTCTTAAGGGATAAGTATTTCAAGGCAGATGTAGGGATATCAGGCGCAAATACGATAATCACAGAGACAGGCTCTGTATTCTTAATAGAGAACGAGGGGAATGTGAGGTTTGTTACCAATGCACCACCTGTCCATATAGTCCTGGCAGGCATTGAGAAGCTCCTCCCCACAATGGCAGATGGTGCACTGCTCCTTGATGTTGTATCCAGATATGCAGGCTACTATGCGACAAGCTATGTATCCATAATCTCAGGACCATCAAAGACAGGGGATATAGAGAAGACCGTTGTCTATGGTGCCCATGGTCCAAAGGAGCTCCATATCATCCTCTTAGATAATGGCAGAAGGGAGATGATAAAGGACCCTGTATTTAAGAAGGCTCTATACTGTGTAAGGTGTGGTGCCTGTATGTATGAGTGTCCTGTCTATCCCATCACCACAGGATACTGGGGATACAGGTATATGGGGGGTATAGGTATACCCTGGACAGCCTTTGTGGCAGGGGGGATAGAGAGGGCAGCCCCCCTTGCCTTTGCCTGCACCCTTTGTGGCAGATGTAAAAAGTACTGCCCTATGGAGATAGATACACCCCAGATTGTAGAGAAGATAAGAGAGGTTTTAAAAGAGAAAGGGCTTCTTCCAAAATATGTAAAGGAGCTTGCCCAGAATGTTCTCACCCAGGGCAAGCCTTATTAAAAGGAGGAGAGATGCAGGAAGATATAATTGTAAAGATAGATGTCCTTAGGGATTTTGTAATAAAAGTTTTCAAAAAGCTCGGGGTTCCTGAAAAGGATGCAGCCACAACCGCAGATGTCCTCATAGCATCTGATAGGAGAGGAATCGGTTCCCATGGAGTGGCAAGGCTCTTGAGGTATGTGAAGGGGATAAGGGATGGGGTAATGATACCCCAGCCTGAGATTAAGGTAGTCCATGAGACACCCATAACTGCAGTCATAGATGGCGGAGGAGGACTTGGTCAGGTAGTAGGGGTATGGGCTATGGAATACTGCATAAAAAAGGCAAAGGAGCAGGGGCTTGCCTTTGTGGCAGTGAGGAATTCCAACCACTATGGTATAGCAGCCTATTACTCTATGATGGCTCTAAAGGAGGATATGATAGGAATCTCCATAACCAACTCAGCCCCTTTAGTCCTGCCCACTTTTGGAAGGGAGGCGGTTATAGGGACAAACCCCATATCTGTTGCAGTCCCTGCAGGAGAGGAGAGACCTTTTGTCTTTGATGGAGCCACAAGCACAGTCCCCAGAGGAAAACTTGAGGTCTATGACCGACATGGAAAGCCCATCCCTCTGACCTGGGCAACAGATGCAGAAGGAAAGCCCACATCCAATGCCAGGGAGGTCTTAGACAACCTCCTTGAGAGGAGAGGGGGAGGTCTCCTTCCCCTTGGAGGAGCTACTGAGGAAGGTGGAGGGCATAAGGGATACGGTCTATCTGCCCTGGTGGATATCCTCACAGGAGTCCTCTCAGGAGGACTCTATGGACCCCTTCTATACAAGGACAAGAAGGCACCCTCTGGTGTATGCCACCTCTTCGGAGCTATAAAGATAGAGACCTTCATACCCAAAGATAGATTCAAGTCAGCAATGGATGACTTCATAAGGATTCTGAAGAACTCCAAGAAGGCAGAGGGGAAGGAGAGGATATATGTAGCAGGAGAGAAGGAGTTTGAACTTGAAGAGAGATACAAGGAGGAGGTAGCCCTATACCATAAGGTAGTAGAGAACCTTAGAGTGATAGGAAAGGAGCTTGGGATAGAGCCAGGATTTTAGTCTCCTCTTGACAGGAGGAGAATTTAGATATAATTTTAAGTATGGAAAGAGAAGCAGAGATTCATAACCCCTTAAAGAATTCTGGCTATTCAGTCAGAGGAAGCATATCCACACCCAGAATGCTGATATGAACAAGTTAAGCGACCTGCATTGAGAGGATGAGATAATGAAAATATATCTGGATACATCTGTAATCTCTGCACTTTTTGATGATAGAAATCCGGAAAGAAAAGTATTGACTGAGGAGTTTTTCT
>CAZWJY010000038.1:11445-12307 GCA_964634335.1 uncultured bacterium | reverse complement strand
CTATTAGAGAGTATAAGGGAAGAGATTATACCAGAACTTAAGACCTATGGAGGAACAGGGGGGTATGCCACCTTTAGATATGCCACTACCCCCTTTTCTGGAGGAAGCGACCACTATATCCTCTCTGACCCTTCTGTGGGAATCCCCTGCCCAATGATTATCCAGTGGCCTGATAGGTTCTACCATACAAGTCTTGATACTCTGGATAAGGTAGACCCAGAGATGTTAAAGAGGGTAGGGATAATGGCAGGAACATATCTATATTTTCTTGCAAATGCAGAGAGGAAGGAGACCCAGTGGCTGGGTTATGAGATGATAGCAGGGTTTAAGCAGAGGATTATAAGAATGATTCAGGAGTTATATACCAGAGGTCTGGAGGAGGACAGAGACGGAGCTATAAGAATAAAGAAGAGGATAGGATTCCTTACAGATAGAGAATTCTCTGCCCTTGAGAGCCTTAAGAGATTGGGAAATATATCCTTAAGGGATTTAAAAGAAGAGGTGGCGTCTTTTGTAAATAGAGAGATGAGGAAGATAAAAAGAATCCCTGAGGAAAAGCCCAGGAGATTGGATAGATGGGAGAGGAAGGCAGAGAAGTTAATCCCTAAGAGAGTCTATCCAGGTCCTATATCCCTTAGTTCTTATCTCTATAAGTTGAAGAATAGAGAGAGGGATAAGCTCTATAGGCTTCGGAAAGAGCATAAGGATACCTATCGCATCTTACCTGTTGTAGCTCTTTACTGGTGTAATGGGGGGCGTAATCTGTTAGAAATCTCAAACCTTGTTGAGGATGAGATAGGGATGAGAGATGTAAAACTTCTGGTAAGATACTTTGAGATACTTAAGAGGTTGGGACTTGTGG
>CAZWJY010000038.1:0-11435 GCA_964634335.1 uncultured bacterium | reverse complement strand
AATAAGGAATGCATAGTGTCTCCCTTATCTCCCTGGGGTGCCCAAAGAATCTTGTAGACTCTGAAGTAATTTTGGGAAAGTTGATAGAAAAAGGATTCTTAATCTCAGAAGAGCCAAAGGGGTCTGATATTTTAATTATCAACACCTGTGGATTCATTAAACCTGCTGTTGAGGAATCTTATAAAGAGATAAAAAGGGCGATAAGATGGAAGAGAGAGGAAGAGATTAAAAAGATATTTGTGGTTGGTTGCTTAGTTCAGAGGCTTGGAAAATTTCTAAAAAGAGAATTTCCAGAGATAGACGGCTTCTTTGGAATAGATTTCGCAAGGGATGTGAATCTCCAGATTAAGGGGATAAAATTTGAGAAGGAGCCGAGATGGTTACCCTGTTCAAAGGACCCGAGACTGCTCTCAACCTTTCCTTATGCCTACCTGAAGATTGCAGATGGATGTGATAACTTCTGTTCCTATTGCACTCTGCCAGAGATTAAAGGTAGATATAGAAGTAGAGAAATGGAGGATATATGGGATGAGGCAAAGAGATTGAGAGATTCTGGAATAAAAGAACTTATCCTTATAGCCCAGGATACAACCCTTTATGGAAAGGATATCTATGGTAAATTAAAACTCCCAGAACTTTTGAATGGATTATCTAAGATAGAGGGTATAGAATGGCTCAGACTTCTTTATACTTATCCTGGACACTATACAAAGGAACTCTTGGATATTATAAAGGATGAACCCAAGATAGTAAAATATGTGGATATCCCTCTCCAGCATATCTCTGATAAACTCCTTAAGAGGATGAATAGGCATTATAGAAGGAGAGATATAGAAGAACTTTTATCAAGATTGAAGGAGATGGGGATAGCTGTGAGAACAACCTTTATTGTAGGATTTCCAGGAGAGGAGGAGAAGGATTTTTTAGAACTTATGAGATTTATAGAAGATTGGAGATTTGAGAATCTGGGATGTTTTGAGTATTATAGAGAAAAGGGAACCCCTGCCTATCGATTTAAGGAACAGATTCCAGGGAGGATAAAAACGCAGAGGAGGAGTATGCTTTTAAAGAGGCAGAGAGAAATATCCTTGGGTATAAGGAGAGGCTTTATAGGGGAAGAGATGGAGGTGCTGATAGAAGGATTCTCTGTAGAAGGGGGACACAGATATATGGGGCGGACATACTTGGATGCCCCAGAGATAGATGGGATTACTTATGTAAAGGCAAAGGATAAGAAGATAGGAGAATTCTTAAGAGTAAAGATAACAGAGACCACAGAATATGACCTCTATGGGTATGCTATCCCTTAAATCCCATAAAGATTGCCTTTCTCATTGGCATAAAAAGCTATTTTATGCCAATGCCATTGGCATATTGACATTTTTTAGGGGATGGGTTATAATTGAGTATGAGCATTGAAAGGATAGGGAGGCAGAACCCCTGGTGGGGGGATATTGAGACAATCAAAAACGACCCTCATATTATCGCTTTTAATGCTTCTCCTTTGAAATGGTATCCAAACTTTCTCTCCAGAATTAGGCTTAAGCAGGACCTCATCTATGCCCTCAGGGGACCGAGGCAGGTAGGGAAGACAACCCTTATCAAAAATTTAATTCAGAGACTTCTCCAGGAAGAGAAAGTTAACCCCCGAAGGGTTGTCTACTTAGATTGTGAAAGGTTAGGAGCAAAAAACCATCAGGAGTTGACTCAAGTGATAGAAGACTATATAAACTGGGTTAAACTCTCAGAGAAGGGACGGATTTATCTTTTTATAGATGAGGTTACTTTTATCAGAAACTGGGAGATAGGAATAAAAGTGCTGGCTGATGCAGGGTTGCTTAAAGATGTCTTTGTTATGGTGACAGGCTCCCATTCCATAGATATTAAGAGAGGAACAGAAAGGTTACCCGGGCGACGGGGGAGATTGGGAGGGTTAGACCTTCTCCTTTTACCTATGACCTTTAGGGAGTATCTATTCACCACCTTTCCTGATATGAAAAGGAAGATACCCAAGATAAGGGGATTTACTCCAAAAGAGCTCATCCCAGCGGTTCAGGAGGCATCTATCTTTAGTGATAAGGTCTTCTCGCTCTTTGAAAACTACCTGCGCACAGGAGGCTTCCCTATCTCTGCGGTAGAGGGTTACAAAACAGGTGTAATTCCTATCTATGTATTTGACATTTATAAGGATGCAATAGTAGGAGACCTTCAGAGAATGGGACGGAAGGAGAGCCTTTTTAAAGACCTTCTTATATGGCTTTTCAATCGGAGAGAAAACCCCTTTGACTGGAGCATTGCAGCCAGAGAAGCAGGGATAGGAAAACATGATACGGTGCGGGAGTATATAGAGGATGCCGAGTGTGCCTTTGTATGGAGTCTCTTTTACAAGGCAAAGAGTCTGGGTGAATCGGTAAGAGCTCTCCGTTCACCTAAGAGACTCTATTTCAATGACCCTTTTATCTTTCATTCGTTGAGGGCATGGAGTTTGGGCTATACTAACCCTTGGGCTGCTACCACTCAGTTCCTTCAAGACCCTTACAATCTCGGATTTCTCACAGAGAATATAGTGGGAGCCCATCTCAGAAGGTTCTTTTTAGAAACCTTCTATTGGCGTAATGGTGGGGAGATAGACTTCCTTATCTTCAAACAAGGGAGGAGGGTTGCTTCCATTGAAGTGAAATATCAGACCAGAGTATCAGCAGAGAATGAGAAAGCCCTCTCTTCTGCTGGTGGGGGGATAATACTGACAAAGGATGCTATCAACCTTAAGTCCAAAGATATTTTACAGATACCTGTCGCCCTTTTCTTATCTCTCTTAGAGTGAAAGGATTTACCTGAAGAATTGATTGTGAAGGCGCAAGATATGCTGAAACTTACCCATAATTTATGGGCTCACATTCAACCAGCTTTGCCCCTGTCATTGCGAGCCCCTGTGAAATAAAAGATAACGCTTATGGGAGAATAGAAAGAAAGGTATATTCTCCTCAAAAATAAGTAAGACCAACTGCTATACTCTATTTCACAGGAGCGTGGCAATCTCGTTTCAAAAGAGATTGCTTTGTCGCTACACTCCTCGCAATGACCATTGTCGGATAGCCTCTAAAATCTCAATAATGTGAGTAAGTTTAAGAGATATGGGCTTGACAAATCCCATTTTAGGGATAATCTACTTTATGACTCTATCCTTAGGTCTTATAGGGATTGGATATTGGGGACCAAACCTCTTGAGAAACTTTCTCTCCATTCCAGATTGTAAAGTAGAGCTTGTCTGTGATTGGGATGAGAAGAAGCTTAAAAGAGTAGAAGAGGAGAACCCTGAATTGAAGACTACCGTTGACCCTCAGGATGTATTTAAGTCTGATATAGATGCGGTTGTTATAGCTACCTCCTCAGTTAACCACTTCAACCTTGCTAAGGCTGCTCTTGAATCTAACAAGCATGCCTTTGTAGAGAAACCCTTATCCCTCTCCTCTTACGAAGCCTCTCAGCTTGATGAACTCTCTAATAAGAAAGGGAAGGTTCTAATGGTAGGGCATCTCCTCCTATACCATCCGGTGGTGAGGAGATTGAAGAAAATTATAGAGGAAGGGGAGCTGGGGAGGATATACTACGGCTATTCAATAAGGGTAAATCTCGGGAGGATAAGGAGTGATGAGAATGTTCTCTTCAGTCTCTGCCCCCATGATATATCCCTCTTTCTATACCTATTCAATGAGACTCCGAAATGGGTATTCTGCAATGGGGGAGACTTCCTTCAGAGGGGCATAGCCGATGCTGTATTTGCAGACCTCTACTTCCCCTCTGGTAGGCTTGGACATATCCATGCCTCATGGCTTGACCCTAATAAGATTCGTCAACTCGTTCTGGTAGGCTCCAAGAGAATGGCTGTTTTTGACGATGTAGAGCCAAGTCAGAAATTGAAGATATACGATAAAGGGGTGGACTTTACCCCTGGCTTTGCTTCTTATCAGGAGAGCTTTACCCTGAGGTTTGGTGATATCCATATCCCCAAAATAGATATGAGGGAACCCTTGAGAGTAGAATGTGAACATTTTATCGAGTGTATAAAGGAGAATAAGAGACCCCTTTCCGATGGCAGGAACGGGGTGGAGGTGGTAAAGGTTCTGGAAGCCTTACAGAAATCCTTAGAAGAGAGGAGGAGAGTGGAACTATGAAGAACTACTTTGTCCATGAGAGTGCCTATATAGATGAACCAGTAGAGATTGGGGAGGGAACAAAGATATGGCACTTCTCCCATATTATGAAGGGAGCAAAGATTGGTAAGAATTGTGTTATAGGACAGAACTGCTTCATTGGTGGAAGGGCAATCCTGGGGAATAGGGTCAAGCTCCAGAATAATGTATCTGTCTATGACCTGGTTACTCTTGAGGACGGTGTGTTCTGTGGTCCATCTTGTGTCTTCACCAATGATTTAAATCCCAGGTCCTTCTATCCAAAAGATAGGGAGGAATGGGTTCCTACCCTTGTGAAGGAAGGGGCATCCATTGGAGCAAACGCTACCATTATCTGTGGCATAACTATCGGTAAGTATGCCTTTATTGGAGCTGGAGCAGTAGTTAACCATAATGTGCCAGATTATGCTATAGTTGTTGGTGTCCCTGCAAGGGTTATAGGATGGATGTGTGAGTGTGGTGAGAAACTCCACTTTGGAAATGATAAGGAGACTGAGTGTAAGAAGTGTGGTAAGAAGTATAGAAAGGATAATGGAAGGGTGGTGAGGATATGATACCCTTATTAGACCTTAAGGCTCAACATGAACCCCTTTATGAAGAGCTCAGGGAAGCTTTTGAAAGGGTATTAAAGAGTGGTAGATTTATCCTGGGAGAAGAACTCAAAGCCTTTGAGAGTGAACTTGCTTCTTATCTCGGTGTAAAGTATGCAAGGGGTGTAGGGAATTGCACAGATGGTCTCACCCTCTCCCTAAGGGCTCTAAAGATAGGACCTGGTAGTGGGGTTATTACAACCCCTTTCACCTTTGTCTCTACTGCTGAGGTCATCTCTAACCTCTATGCCCATCCCTTCTTTGTAGATATAGACCCAGAGACCTTTAATATAGACCCTAAGAAACTTCTTACATTTATAGAAGAGGAGTGTGACTTTGATACCCAGCTCATCCATAAAAAGACAAAATATCCTATAAAGGCGATTATCGTAGTCCACCTCTTTGGTCAGTCAGCAGATATGGATGAGATTCTTCAGATAGCAGTAAAATATAATCTGAAAGTGATTGAGGACGCTGCCCAATCCTTAGGCGCATCTTATAAGGGAAAGAAGGTGGGAGGGTTTGGAAACCTGGGTGCCTTCAGCTTCTATCCAACAAAGAACCTGAGCTGTCTTGGTGATGGAGGTATTGTGGTTACCAATGATGAGAGACTTGCCCATAAGATAGAACTCTTGAGAGTCCATGGACAGACAAAGAAATACGAGTTCTCCTTCTTGGGTTATAACTCAAGACTTGACGCCCTTCAGGCTGCCTTCCTGAGAGTAAAGCTTAAGAGGTTGAATGAGTGGAATGAGAAGAGGAGAAGGAATGCAGAACTCTATAATGAGTTATTAAAGGATATAGTGACTATCCCTGTTGTTAGGGATTATAATCAACATGTATATAATCAGTATACGATAAGGGCAAGGGATAGAGATAGACTCCAAGCTTATCTTAAGGAGAAAGGGATAGGGACTCAGGTCCATTACCCTATGCCTCTACACTTCCAGGGAGCCTTCAGATACCTGGGGTATAGAAAGGGAGATTTCCCTGAGGCAGAGCGTGCCTCAGAAGAGGTCATCTCTTTACCTATATATCCTGAGCTTACCTATGAGCAGTTGAAATTTATTGCTGATAGTATCAGAGCCTTTTATACTTAGTGGGGCTCCTCCTTCTATTTCTCTCCCTGAGTATAAAATCTCCAGAACCTGAGGATTATTGTGAGACTTATATCTTAGAGAAAAATCTGGCTACCCCATCACCCTTATGGGATAGGGTATATGACTCTTCTTATAATGGATTCTTAACCACCCAGGGGAGTCTGGATGAGAAGAGATGGTATCTATTTTACAAAGCAAAGGCTGAGTTCGCAAAATATAAGAGATTCAAGATGAGGTATCGGTATTATAGGCTCTCTGACTACAATGAATCCACCGAAGCTCATCGGTTTGAGCCTACCATTAAAATATGGAGAGACTTCTATTCCCATCTTATGATAGTGCCGACTTTTGATAAAGGGAAAGAGAAACTTGGTTTCGGCTTTTCCTGGTTTACTAAACCTATAGACTATCTGGAGATGTTTTTCATAATAAAAGACCTTGAATACAATACAGTATCAGACACCCCTTATACCCACCAGCCCTATATTTTAAGCTTAGACTTCTCAAAAGAATGGAAATGGGGAAGGATAAAGGGTTATTTTGAATATACTACCCCCTGGGAGAGAGCTATGGAGAGAGGAGCCTCCCTTAAGAGTAATGGGAGAGTAGAGACAAGGGTCTTCCTTAACTCTCTTCTGGGTAGTATCTGGGAGTATAACTACTCCCCTGTCTCAAAGGATACTCTTAGTGAATTTATGGTGGAACCATACCTCAGAAATCCTCTTACTAAAAGATTGTTCGGAAACCTTCAGTATAGATGGGAGTATAAAAGGCATACCTTCTATCGTAGAGTCTGGGGTGGTTTATCTTTATTATTTGAATACTCTTTAAATTCTAATAGCATCTTGGGAATAGGCTATCAAGAATCCAGAAGAGAAGTATGGATAGATAATTCAAAAGTCTCAGACCCCCAGGCTTATCAGAGAAGGCTCATCCTCTCCTTTGAATTCAGACTGCCTTACAGTTTTTTAGTAGTCAAGGAAGCATTGGATTTAGATAAGCTAAAAAATGTATGGAACTATTTCATATCCTCTGACTATCACTATGCCTTTGCCTATCTTCATGACAGGACATTCTTTGGACTCCTCTTCCATTTCTGAGCCTGCTTATAAAGGTAAGAGGGCAAGGGAAAAGTTTGATAGGATAAGCAGGCTTTATGGTCTTGTAAATATATTCGGGAGAAAACCAAACAGGGAGGGGATAAGACTTGCCGAAATCAGGAAGGGAGAGAGAATTCTGGAGATAGGGACAGGGGTAGGTTCTTCCTTGGAAGAGATGGTTCTTCTAAGTGATAAGATATACGGAATAGACTCCTCTTATGGAATGGTAAGCTTTGCCTTGGGTAGGCTAAAAAGGAGAGGGATAAAGAGAGTAAGCATTATCTGTGCAAAAGGAGAGTATCTTCCTTTTCAGGATAAGAGTTTTGACCTTATATTCTGTAGTGGACTCTTTGATTTGTTAACAGAGGATGAATCCCTGAAAGTCCTTAAAGAGATAAAAAGGGTTCTCAAACCAGAAGGCAGGCTCTTGGCTATAAATATGACCAAGAAAGGGGATGAAATTTCAAGGCTTATAAGAATTATATATGAGCGGTTCTATTCTCATATATTTAAAATATTGGGAGACTACCGTCCCTTATCAAGACCCATCGATTTTATAGATATATTAAAAAAGGCAAGCTTCTCAATAGAATGGAGTAAGATTAATACCATCCTATTCTTCCCCTTCCCTGTAGAGATTATCTTATCCATTCCCTCCGGGTAATTCTCTGCGATTTATCCCTCAGACCGGGTATGGAACGAAAGGTATATTCTCCTCAAAATAATGTGAGACCAACTGCTATACTCTATTTCACAGGGGCGTGGCAATCTCTTTATTTTCACCCTCCCTACTTTCCTACTCCCTGCTTCTTATTTTTCTCCTCACCAGCTATAGCTTACTCCGCTTCGGATAAGGAATTCGGTATAATCTTCGTCCGCGCTCTCAGCCTTGTAATATATAAATTGACCGGTCGCATCAATAGCGAAGCTCTTGAACACCGCAAGACCGCTGTTCAACCTCAGAGTTATCCTGTTTTCAGGTGAGCCTGCAGTCGTTTGAAAGAACCCATCAAGAGATGTGCGCCAGCGGTTTTCCCAGAGTGAAACTGTTACACCCAGACCGGTATCGAACTGATTAGAAGTATCCGCTCCCTCTGTGCGATTCAGACCCGCACTCCACTGAGCGGAAAGCATCTCAATAAATTCGTGCCCTCCGTTCAACCCCACATTCCACGAAATAAGGTCATTTCGTGAATTGACCCTATCATCAGTGGTATTTAACGAGAAGGAGATGCCGAGGTTCTGCGCACGCTCACCGATATTGAAACTGTAGCCTGAGGAAGCCCACATTGTTTGGTTGATGTCATCCACCTCATCAGTCAGACCTTCCGGACCTTCTGGTGCACTGCGGATGCAGGGTGCATACCCGATATTAAAGGTCGGAAATTTTTCAGGATAGATACCAAGATTCATAGTCCAGGTCTGAGTATTAGTTCTAACAGGCTTCATACCGTCAAGATTATCCTGGGAATACTCACCAGTCAGGTCTATACTGATGGGAAAAGGCTTTGAGAACATCTGTGAGAAGTTAACACTCATCGTGCGGGTATCCTGGTCAAGAAAGGATACACCTACAGACTCAAATCCCCAGCCTACCTGTTCAAACTCAAGCCCAAACTGGGTAGAACCTAAGGAGAATTCAGACCCGAGCCTGGCAGCCCAGTCAACCTGGGTAGTTATCCTCGGCTGAAAGATAGCAGTAGGAAACCAGTCTATAAGCTCGTTTTTGAATATGGGAGCACGTGAGTCCCGATTGTAGGCTGAACCAGCAAGCTCACCCTCAAACGAGAGTTTATTATCAAGATAACTGAGCTTACCCTCAAGCGAGACAACCGAGTTTTCAATCGGTGCAGCAAGCTCTACCGTGTCAATCTGGTCTTCTCCTACTATAAACCCAAGATAGGGATGGATTGAAGCAGAGTCATCCCAGGCTTTAAGGAAATGCAGGTAAAGATGGGTTTGTTCTTCCTTGCCAAAGCCAAAACGACCCGCGGTTAGCCAGCGACGATAGGCAACATCAGTAGTATCCGAACCTGCAACCGCACGCTGGACCTGTCCTCCAGCAACCGATAACCGCACCGGACCCGGCTTAAAATCCAGAGCCCCACCTCGGATATTTATCCCTGAAACAGTAAAAGGGGTGTATGAAGGGCGGGCATCGAGAATCTGGATACCAAACCAGGGTATATTTAACTCTAAATCAGGCATCACAAGCGAGGGCAGGGCAAGCTTGAACCGGTTGAACGGCTGACGGAAATCCACGTCGAAGGAGGAAACCATCAGGTTGAACCTTAAGGGCAGCTTCCGCAAAGTGAGGGTGGGGCTTACCCTGGATGTCCACGCGAACGGCTCCCGGTTAAGCTCGGCACCCTGACGTATGGTATAGGAGGCAGAGGCCGAGCCGGAAAAACCTATGGATGAGGCAATAATTTTGAAAACAAATACCTAAAAAGAAGAACAAGGATTCTCTTATTCATAATTCCTCCTTGAAGGGGGTAAGGTTTAACCCTCATACGTAACGCCTTCTTTTCCCATCCACAGATCACTTGGGCTTAAACTTTTTAGGTTCTTTCACTTGGCTGGGTGTTTCAGGATGAATCGTGCCACCTATATGTATTCTACACTCGTCACATCCGGTTTCTGGCTCGCAAAATACGCTACTTAGCGTAAATACCGGTGTACAGCCTGAGCCGATTTGCCCTGATACACAGTCACAAGTGATTTCACATCCGCATCCATTCCCATCTGGAGCAGCTGCCATTGGTACAAGCATGGCAGCAGCTCTGCCACAGAAATTTACTGGAGCAAAGACATATCCCTTAGGTGCTTTAATAGTGCTAGAATCCTCACTTATTTCTGGTTTTGGTATTTCCTTATCACCGTATATTTCTCCAACGAAGTCGTTAAGAAGCTTTTTTGTTTCTCGACACTGAAACATAGCGGGGAAAGCATTTGGTAAAGAATGTAGCTCTTTTTCAGTGCAAAATTCAATTCCCTTTTTCAGGTTAACAAATCCCATAGGTATTTGTTCTGGTGAGCTAGGCATTTGTCCTGATGAGCTGGAAATTAGCTCACACGTTCCCTCACATCCAACGTTAGCGCACGTTACCTTCACCCAGCCATTCTTGTCATAAACAGCAACCTCGCAATGGATGCCGCCCACGGGAGTTCCTTTACATTTGCATCTGAATGTAACTGATCCATCTGGTTTCTGGTGCGGAGCTAGTTTAATTATACCTGATGCTGGGGATATATACATTAAGCGATAATCGATAGGTACTTCAACTGTAAGACTACCATCTTTATTCTTCTTTGTTTTTGAACCTGGCGGTATCCAAAGTTGCCGCTTTATACGTGTCTCTTCTCCTTCTATACTGATAGGTATCGTGGGCTGCCTCGGTGCATAATCGAAACTCCGGATATCACTTTTGGCTACTTCATGCCCCTCGCTAACCGCTATCACCTGCCAGGCATATCTTTTGCCCATCTCCAACTTTGTAGCAGATGGGGGATAGGTGAGGCTGGTTTTTGTTATGCGTTTCTTTTCAAATAAGGGCTTTGGTCTTTTTATCGCTTCCTCAGGCGTCATTCCTTTGGGAACCTCAGCTATAAGCAGGTTATAGGTTACACCTTTAACCGGGGGTGTAACTGGTGTCCAGACAAAGGTGGGAAACCTTTCTCTTATTACGGCACCGTCCTTAGGAGAAATCAGCCGGATTTTGGAAACCTTTTTTATATTGACCTCCTTGCAGTCTTTTGCAAGGACTCCTCTTGTCTTTGGGTCTATTACCTCAATGCAGTAGTAGTAGTTGCCAGGTGGCAATGGACGTCCCCTCCTTGCTAATTCCTCATATTTCTTATCCCACCATGCCTTTTCATAGCCTTTCAGGTCCCTGTAGGTAATACGATTTAACCCGGGTCTTAGTTCTATGGGTGTGCCTGTGGCATCCCCAATCTTTTTCCCGTTTCTTTCTATAAATCCATGCAGTTTGATTTCATGTGTTTCTTTTTCTGGAGTGGTTATCTGACAGCTCCACATCTGATAGATGGTAAATTGAGCGGGCGGCGGTGGGAAGAGCTTGATACTCCATCCCTTAGCTGCCAGTGCTCCTGCGAGCACAAGCAGTGCTACAATACTTCTTGCTTTCATTACGCCTCCTTGTTTTTAGGCTCTGGGCTTTAGCCCTTAGTCCAATCATTAAAGTTAAAAAAGGAAATTGCCTCTGATGAGGAATCCTACTATCCTCTCCCATAGAGGGGAAAGAAGCGAAGAAGAGAAGTCCTCTACTCATTCCAGAAAATCCTACTATAAAAATTTCTTTTGTCAAGATTCGCAAATTTTGATGCCAATTCCTTACTTCTCTTTTCTATCTTCTCTATTACCTTGCGCATCCCCTTTTTATAAGTCTTATAAGCCCCAAATCCCTCATCCTTTAATCTCTTTCTGAATTT
>CAZWJY010000037.1:0-12325 GCA_964634335.1 uncultured bacterium | reverse complement strand
GGCCCCCTCTCACACCTATATAGGCAGAGGAGAAGAGTGGGTCTGAGGCTACATTTAGACCCACATGCTTTGATGCATATAGAGCTCTTGCCCCTCCAAGAGAAGCCCCCAAGGCAACCTCTAAGGCTACCTTCTCGTTAGTTGACCACTCACAATAGATGCTTTTGTATTTGGAGATGTTCTCTATAATCTCTGTTGATGGAGTTCCGGGATAGGCAGATGCAAACTTGCAATCTGCCTCATAAGCTCCCCTTGCCACAGCCTCGTTTCCTGATAATAACTCCTTAGTATGTCTTCTCATTCTCTTCTCCTTTCAATACCCTCAAAGCCCCTTTTGCTAATGCCTCCATCTCCCTTTCTCCAGGGAATACGAAAATCTTCTTAGATAAGAAGCCTATCCATCCCCTCAAGGACCTTATAAGCCTTTTTGAGTGTGCCATACCACCTGTTATCACTATGGCATCTATCTTCCCTTTTAAAACCACGGCATATGCCCCTATCTCCTTGGCTATCTGGTAGACCATAGCCTCATAGACCATCTCAGCTTCTTCATCCCCTTCCTCTATCCTCCTTTCTATCTCCCTTATATCATCTGTTCCCAGATAGGATAGGAGTCCTCCCTTGCGCTGGATTTTTTTAAGAATCTCTTCCTTTGAATACTTATAGCAGAGTTCCACAAGAGGGGGTAAGGGTAGGGAACCTGTTCGCTGAGGGGAGAAGGGACCATCCTCATTGGCATTATTTGCATCCACCTGTCTCCCTTTTAGATGTGCAGCAACTGTTATCCCTGTTCCCAAGTGGACCACTATGAAGTTGCATCTCTTATAAGACTTCTTTAATCTCTTTGCTGCCTCCTTTGCTGCCATCTTTACACTCAAGGCATGGGAGAGGGCTTTACGCCTGATCTCCTTCAGTCCTGAGTATCTTGAAAGTTCCCAGAACTCATCCACTGATACAGGGTCTACAAAAAAGGCAGGGATATTTAAGGGGTCTGCTATATCTTTTGCTATCAATGCTCCAAGCAGAGAGGGGTGCTCGGATTGCACCCTCCCCTTTCTTATATCCTCTATCACCCTGTGGGTCACCCTGTAGGTTCCACTCTCCAGGGGCTTAAAAGGTCCACCCCTTCCTACTACACAGGAGAGCTTTTCAAGAGAGACTCTCCTATCCTTTAAGAGATTGAGAATAGCTTCCTTTCTATACTCATACTGGTCCAGAATTTTAGGAAATCTTGAGAGCTCTTCTGAGGGGTGCTGGATATTCTCATCCATATACCTCTTCTCATCTCTAAAAAGAGCCACCCTTGTAGAACCCCCTCCAGGGTTAATTACCAGGATTTGATAACTCATCTCAACCTCCTTTTTAACAGCCTCTTAAACCTTATATGTTCTGATAAGGTCTTAGAGAAGTAGTGGGACCCATCCCCTTTTGCTACAAAATAGAGGTATCTTGTCTTCTCTGGATAGAGGGCAGCTTCCAAGGATTTTCTTCCAGGGCTGCATATAGGTCCTGGTGGAAGACCTGAATGGAGATAGGTATTGTAAGGGGAAGGGATTTTTAGGTCGTTATAGGTAATCCTCTTCTTGTGTTTTCCTAAGATATATTGAATGGTAGGGTCACATTCTAAGGGCAGTCCTCTTTTTAATCTGTTTAAGAAGACAGAAGCAATAATGGGTCTTTCTGAATCTATCTTCGCCTCCTTCTCTATAAGAGAGGCAAGGATGACCACTTCCTTCAAAGAGTCTATGTTTCCCCTCAACTCTCTGTAAACCCTGAAGAATCTTTCAACCATTCTTATTATTACCCTCTTTGGGTCACTTTCTAAGGGAAAGTCATAGGTGTCAGGAAAGAGATAACCCTCACAAGTCATACCCGGGATGCCAAGGGATTTCAATAGAGAATGGTTAGAGGCTAAGGAGAGGAACTCATCCTTAGACACGACCCCTTCTCTCTCGAGTAGTGAAGCTATCTCTTTAAGAGTCAACCCCTCGGGTATGGTTACAAATATGGGAGAGGATGGACCCTTTGCAAGTCTTTTCAAAACTTCTATCTCGCTCTCTCCTCTCTTCAATAGGTAACGCCCTCTTTTCAATCTCCTCTCAAATCCAAAAGTCTCAGCAAGAAAAACAAACCATTTGGGATAGGAGATAATCCCTTTCTCTTTCAATAAGTGAGCAATCTGGGATGCGGTCTGATTCCTTCTAATAACTACTACCTCCCCTTCTCTATAAACCTTAGGTGGGAGGAGATATATCTCATAGAATAACATTATAAGAATGGAAGTCAAAGAGAGAAAGATTATGATATAACTGAATCTAAGGGGTCTCATCTTTTAGAATCGAGATAATCTTGAAGAATTATAGATGCAGCTATTCTATCCTTAAGCCCTTTTTTACGAGAGGACCTCTCCTTGGAGATTCTTAATATCCTCTCAGCCAGCTTTGTAGAAAACCGCTCATCGAAGAGTTCTATTTCTACCTTTACCCTCTTTTTTAAGAATCTGATAAACTCCTCCACTCTCTTAGACTCCTGAGTAGGAGCACCAGAAAGCCCTATGGGATTCCCTACAACCACCCTCTCTACCTCAAACCTCTCTATAATATCAGATATTTCTTCAACAATTTTTTCTAAGTTTTTGTATTTCAAAGTCTTAAAATTCTGAGCTATAATTTTATTTGGGTCTGAGATAGCGATACCCATTCTCTTTTCTCCGTAATCTATAGAAAGGACTCTCCCCAATTCAGTCTCCTATAGTTATCTTATCCTTCAGTTCCTCAAATTTTCTCTTTCCTATCCCTTTTATTTTCAAGAGGTCTCTCTTCTTTTTAAAGGGACCGTGAGTATTTCTATACTCTATGATTCTGGAGGCAATAGTAGGTCCAATACCTGGGAGAGAGACAAGCTCATCCTCTAAGGCAGTATTTATATTGACAAGGGGAGTATTTTCCTTTTCTACTTTTAGAGGTTGAGAGACAAGTGTAGCTTCTTTAATCCTCTTCTTATTATAAAGAGATATACCCACACCTATCCCCAAGGAGAGGATAAGGAATCCTAAAACAATTCTCTCCTTAGGATTCATCTCAAAATCTAAAGTGGACCCAGAACTCGAGGTCTGTATTATGAGTCTTCTCTTCCTGTTTCTTATCATACAGAAGGTTATATCCAAGAGTAAAGCCCCCTGTGACCGTGGAAGAAAAGTCATAAGAACCTTGAATATTACTATCAAAGGTATCATAATTCCTCTCATATCTCCCCTCAGGATAGATTATCGATTGAGTATGGTTATACTTTAGATTTAGATTAAGATTTAGATTACTCTTAAATCTAATCTTTCTCAAACCAGGAAAATTAATCCCTGTAGGGGCAGAGAAGGAATAACCAAGGCTAAACCCTCCCCCTTTATTCTCTTCCTGAGTAATGGAGTTAGGAAGGTGAGACTTAATTATGGAATAGGATAGGGAAAGCTCTGTAGATATATCCCGTTTCCATGTAGTCTGCCAGGAGAGGAGAGGGGAAAAGGTCAAGGATTTTACTACCCTCTCAGGAGGTTTTCCTACAATACCGCTCTGACTATTAGTAATATTTATATCAGAATTTACACTGGACCTTATAGCCCAAGGACCAAGAAGGGCTTCTATCCTACTAATTGAAAGGTCAAGGTCAGGCCAGGTAGTGGAGGTATTCTGGGTATTACTACTTAAATAGGAACCCTGAGATACGGTATGATTGAAATTTGTGGTAAGGCTTATCATCTTTATATCCATTCCCGAAGAGAGAGAGTAGCTCCTCTGGCAATTCTTACTACCAGAAAAAGAGAGAGTATCAGAGACAGAGTCTGTAAGTCCAATCTGGTAGATAAATCCTGGCCTATGGGTTATCCCTTGATAGTTTGATGACCTATTCTCAGTGAAGGAGAGAGATATAGGGTGAAGGAACTTAGCAGCCTCCTGAAGTGTTTTAGCAAACCCCTCTGAAGGCTTTTTTATGCTATCCCCCTTAGGTGCGAACAGTTTTGTGAAAAATCTGAGAGGTGCACCGATTCCTATCCTTGTAGATGCAGAAAACCGGCGAGTATTACCAACATTTGCCAAGGAGTCCATCTCCCTTGGAGAATTAAGGGTAAAGCCTCCACTATAACTGAGCTGAGGGGTAAGGAAGCTACCTAAGGGGATAGATAAGGAGGCATTAACACCTTGATTCCTTGATGCCTCCTTCCCTATCTTTATCCCCTTTAAAAAATGGGGCTCCCTCAAATCTCTATTTTGGGAGAGATTAAAACCTGTGGAAAGGTAAGGAGAGATTGGAGAGTATGTGAGGGATATGGATTGAGAGAGAGCATTAGTAGTATCGGCTTGAATCTGTTTAAACCCTGAGTCTGGATGAACCCTCGTCCGCCGGTTACCATACCCTTTACTCCTGGACAGACTCAACTGAATAGATTGGGGAAAATAGGATATACGACGATTAAAGAGATTGATACCGAGATTAGGATTAATGCTATAGCTGAGCTGGGAAACATCTGATGAGGATGAGCTCTGTTCTAAGGAAGTGGAAGATTTCACCCTCTGTTGAGAGGCACTAAAACCCAATGCATCAAGAGTATAATTAAGGATTTTATTTTCAGACCTCCCCTTAGAAAGGCTTACATTAAAGCTCCGAGATTGAGAAAACCCCTCTTCTCTCTTTGCCTCTTCTTCTGAAAGCAGTTCATCATTTACAAATGGGGAGTATTTTGGTCTGCTCCGAGTCTGATTTTGATTATAACTTAAAGGGATATTAAATCCCCAAGATTTAGGAAGGAACTTATGTAGATTTAGAGAAGTCTGGATAGTCCTCTGATTAGTAAATGTCCCTGTTCCTACCCCTGGAGGAGAAGAGAAGGTTTTAAAGTTTGGGTCATTCCTTGATTCATCATAATAGAAACTCCCGAGGTCAGCGAGGGAGAGTCTCGCCTGGGTATGAAACCCCACACCTATCTCTTTCCTGGGGTCTGTGAGTCTAATATCATTAAACCATATCTTACCGCTTATTCTACTATTTGAAGTATTTTTAAGCCCTATGGAAATATAACTGATACTGCTAAGCGAAGGTTCACCCTTTACACTGTAATTGGAAACCTTTTTAAGGGTATCCTCTTTAAGAGGAGGGAATGTATCTAAATATATGACAAACTCATACCAATCGGGTTTGATATATCTCCCCTCATTTATATGGGATGAATACTCATAATAATTTAAAGAGTCTGTCCCTATCCTCAAAAAGGCTACAGGGTTATTGCTATCGTTATGGAGATATATTCTCAAGGTCTTATATTCTCTATAATCATCCCTGGAGAAGGTATATCTACAAAGGGTAATCTGGTGTTTAGGTTTTATATCCATATATTTTATCTGCAGGGATGCTTCGACTTCTCTCTCTTCTCCCATTGGTGTTCTTTTATAGGTAGATACTTTAAAGGGAGAGGTGTAGGTTGAATCAATCTCCTGAGAGACCTGAGATACTTCCACCTTCTCTGTTGTATCAACCTCTGGTGCAGCAGAATCTATCTTTGATACCCCGAGATTTCGCCAGTCACTCCCCTTAAAAGAGAGAGATATAAGCTCAATAGTATCCTCTCTATCAAATCCATCAAACCAGACTCTTATAAGAGAGATCCTGGAGGAGTCGGGATTACCTTTCTTTATGATGGAGATTGTATCGGTAAGAGGAATCTGGAGGAGTTTAAAACCGTTCAATAGGTCTGTCAGGTAATGGGATGTATCTAAGGATACCTCCAGGCTATAATAGTTATTACTCCCGATTACCCCTGTATGGTTTAAATCTTCTGTGTTCAATACCCCATTATTCTCCATCCCATTAGGGTTGGTATTTAAATCATAGTCATCATTCCCATCATCTCCTGATATACTGGACCATTCACTATCCTTTCCGTATACTCCATCAAGACCTGTATCCTCATCACTATCCAGGACCCCATCATGATTCCTATCCTCTGTATCTAAGCTATCATTATATCCTACAATATTACCCCCTTTATCCCGTCTTGGTGCATCCTTCTTGATAGAGGAGCCGAAGTCTATATGGAGGTTCCCTTTACCTGAATGGCTCCTTATAACTACCTCAAGATACTGGGCATGGGATATATCTATGGGAGGGTCCAGTCCACTCATTATACCTGCCCAAGTAGAGGTATCTGAAGGTTTAAAAATTATCTTCAGATAAGTAGGAAGGGGTTCCTGAGGTTCTAAGGTATTCAAATAGACCTGCCCCTTCTTAAGAACCTCATCTCCCTTAGGATTATACCAGAGAAGGGGAGTCTTAGCAAAGCTGCTTGTATCCTTCCCTTCTGGGACACTTGCCCAAGACCATTGAGGAAGGACAAGTCCTATATCTGCACTCCTTCCCTGGGCTTCAAAATCCTCTACATAGGCAACCCCCATAGTATTGGGGTTCGGTATAGAGACCCCTGCTTCGGTAAAGAGATGGATGGAGGAAGGGACATCTGTAGAGATAAGGGGGAGTTTATCAATCATCCTTGTAATAAACATAGGTTGAATATCATAAGCAAGGTCATACTCTCCTATTAATCTGCTATAGGGTTCTAATCCTACCTGAGCCTTCTCCTCTCCACCCATCCCTACACTCCTATAGAATATACCAGCACCCATCTTACCATTACCAAAAATATCCCACTCTGCCCTTGTCCCTGCAAGGGATCTCCGGAACATAGAGAATAGCTCATGGGTGCTGTAAGTAATCTCAATCTCATCATTAGGTAGGATAGGTCTTTTAAAGGTAACTGTGCCTGTCTGATAATTTATAGTGTAATCCACATCTCTCTTTAGAGTCTGCCCATTCAACTTTACCTTCTCGCTCCCCTCTATTATCTCCATAGCGTCAAGCTCAAAAGTCTCTGAAAAGGATGATGATTTGACCAGTATATAATATTTATCCCCTTCTCCTGGGTCTAAAGAAGTCTTTTCATAAATGATAGAATCTGGTTCTGACAAGGATGGAGAGGCAAAGGGGTAAGGGTCTGGAAATATTAGATAACCCCTTACCATATCATAATAGGGATATACTACCTTACCATCCCCATCAGGGTCTAAACCCAGAATCTTCAGATAGGTCTCTCCATTCTCTGACTCTTCATCCTGAGTCCCCACCTTCTTTTTGTAAATTCTTATGGTATCAACCTTTGTATTTGGAGGAGCAATTCGATAGACATTCTTTATCTCTAAATCCCAGAGCTCAGATTCAGGAGAAGGGGTTGGAGAGGTGATAAGCTGTAGTAAAAGGCTATCTTTATTTGCACCCCAGGCAGTATCTCCTACCCATGTTCCCTCTTTTGTCCTATAGATTACAGCCAGGACCCAGGGTTGAGTGCCTGAAGGGAGTTCCTCCTTCAACTCCAGAATAGCATTCCTCGCATCCAGAACATACTTATCAGACTCCAACCTCCTGAACCATCCCCTATCAATATCTCCTGGATAGGTATGAGAGGTATCAGGGGGGTTAAGCACAGCAAGCCCTGGTCTCTTCTTATCCTGCTCCAAATCTGTCCTCTCATCTTCATAAACATAGAAATTATCAGGGTCTATGGTCTCACCAGGAGGAACAGGAATATAGAAGAACCTCCTATGCTCAAATTGAGAATCATAGATAGTATCTGTAGTTACCTGGGCATGTCCTTTAAAGGTCTGGGTCTGGGATGATGCCTGCTCTTGGGATAGGACAGTATAGATATTTATACCCCCAAGCTGTGCCTTTGCTGAAGCACCAAACAACCCTTTATGAGTAGGGAGTGTCCCTATATATCCAGAGGTAGGGATAGGGAGTTGAGTATTGCCAAGGTCTATCTCCCTTACTATATCATCCTCACCACCCTTATACTGGAGTCTCACCTGATTTTCAGCCTGAATCATTCTCTCAGAATTGTAGTTTATTCCAGTGAATATCCTATTCCCAATAGAACCCTCTAAATTAACATTCAGCTTCTGTTTCATATTAAGTGAAGGGAACCATTTCATCATCCCCAATGCCTCTTCCCCTTGATACCCCTTGCCTGTATGGATCTGCTGAGTTCCTCCGAAATGGATCTCATCCCCTCCTGATATATCTATCTTTGACTCTGTCCCTAAGGTAGGGATAGTAATAGGACCGAACAGTCCTTCACCCAATCCCTTCCCTTCCTGGCTACGGAGCTCCTCCCTTATCCTTGACTGCCATACCTCAAGGGCTGACTCCCTTATAAGTTTGGAAAGATAATGCTTAAGACTTATAATACTATCAAACCCCAGAAACAGAGAATCTCTCCATCTTTCATAAAATACAATGCCTGAGAGATAATCTATCCTCTGTTTTGAAGGGGGCATAAGAGTAAAGCTGGAAGCAATGGATGCGAACCCGATAAGGATTAAACCTCTTACCATCTCTCCCTTATTTCCTTTATTATCTCTTCCTCTGAGAGTCCACATTCTTTAAGCAGAATACCTCTTTCTCCATGTTCAACAAACTCATCCCTTATCCCTATCTGAAACACTCTTTTCCCCATTCCCTTCTCAACAAAATACTCCAGTATAGCAGAGCCGAACCCTCCAGCCACCACATTCTCCTCAATGGTAAAAAATTTATCAAACCTCTGAGAGAGTTGAGATAGAAGTTCTCTATCCAAGGGTTTAACAAACCTGCTATTCACCACGCACAGGTCTATACCCTCTTCCTCCAATTTAAGAGCAGCATTATATGCTATCCGCACCACACTCCCAATAGCCAGGATACACCCATCTCTCCCTTCTTTTATGACCTCACCTCTCCCTATAGGGATTTCCTTAAACTCTCCAGCAGGTTCTCTCCCCTCGATACTTCCCCTTGGATACCTTATAGCTATTGGTCCCTTATCATACTTGACCGCTGTATATACCATATCTCTAAGCTCTGCCCCATCTTTTGGAGCCATAACCACTATATTGGGAATAGTTCTGAGATAGGAGAGGTCAAAAGGACCATGATGGGTGGGACCATCCTCTCCCACAAGACCTGCCCTATCAATAGCCAGGACAACAGGCAGATTCTGGAGACATATATCGTGGATGAGCTGGTCATAAGCCCTCTGAAGGAATGTGGAGTAGATAGCTACCACAGGTTTAAACCCTTCCAGTGCAAGACCTGCAGCAAAAGTGAGTGCATGCTGTTCACATATGCCTACATCAAAGAACCTCTCTGGAAAGACCCTCTGAAATTCTGATAGCCCAGTCCCAAGGGCCATAGCAGCAGTTATCCCTATTACCCTCCTATCATTTTTGGCAATATCGACCAGGGTCTTTCCAAAGATTGATGAATAGGTAGGGGAGTCATCTTTAACCTTCTCCCCTGTAATTTCATCAAAAGGACCTATACCATGGAAGGGTTCTGGGTTTGACTCTGCTGGCTGATACCCTTTTCCCTTCTTTGTAACTACATGAACAAATACAGGACCCTTAATATCTCTTATCCTTTCAAAGATAGGTATAAGGGTCTTAAGGTTATGTCCATCAAGGGGTCCTATATATCTAAATCCCAACTCCTCAAATATTCCACCAGGGACTACCAGGTTTTTTAAACCCTCTCGAATCTTCCTGGCTGCTCTCCTTGCTTTATAAGTGAGATTATCAGGGAGTGCTCCCAGAAGGTTCCAGACATCTGCCTTTAACCTATTATAGAACTTTCCGGTAATTATCCTATTCAGATACATAGCAAGAGCCCCCTTACTCTCTCCAATAGACCTCTCATTATCATTTAAGATTATAATTATATCTCTCTGGAGTTGTCCAGCATTATTTAAGGCTTCCCATGCCATCCCTGCGGTAAGGGCACCATCTCCAATTACTGCTATCACTTTATAATCCTCTCCTTTCAAATCCCTTGCTATAACTATCCCAAGGGCAGCAGATATAGATGTTGAGGAATGTCCGGTATCAAAGACATCATAGATACTCTCCTCCCTCTTAGGAAATCCGCTTATCCCTTTATAAGTCCTCAAGGTATGGAATTTATCCCTCCTCCCTGTTATCAATTTATGGGCATAAGTCTGATGCCCAACATCCCATATGAGCTTATCTTTTGGTGTATCAAAGACATAATGGAGGGCAAGGGTGAGCTCTACTACACCAAGACTGGGTCCTACATGTCCACCAGTTTTAGAGGTGACATCTATTATTCTCCCTCTTATTTCAGAGGCAAGAATCTCAAGCTCTTTTATCGAGAGACCCCTCAAATCCTTTGGAGAATCTATCTTCTCAAGAATCATCTAAAAACTCCTTGTAAGGATATAGTCTGTGATATCCTGAAATACCTCAAAGGGTTCTCCTAAGAGAGCAAAATAACCCTTTGCTCTCTTTGCATAACCCATAGCCCATACCTTTGTTCTATCAAGCCCATAAATCCCAGGGTAGGTGAGTCTGTTTTGAACCATATCCTTCTGGGTCCTCTTTCCTAAGGTCTTCTCATTAGAGACAACATCTAAGATATCATCAGTAATTTGGAATAGCATCCCCATATAAACCCCTCCCCTCTCCAATATCTTTATGGTTCTCTGGGGAGCTTTTGCCAGAATAGCGCCACATTTTATGGAAGCTGCAATAAGCCTGGCTGTCTTCTTATAATGGAGGTGCCTCAATGTTTTAGGGTTAAAATCCTTCTCCTGATCAAGGTCAATCACCTGTCCACCTACCACTCCATCAGGACCTATAGCCTGAGTAATCTCCTGAATCACTCTAACCCTTTCACTTTCAGCAATCTCCATTTTACTGAATAGTTCAAAGGCAGAGGAGAAGAGGGCATCAGAGGCTAAGATAGCAGTAGCTTCATCTGTTGCCTTATGCAGGGTAGGTTTTCCTCTACGGAGGTCATCATTATCCATACTTGGGAGGTCATCCTGGATAAGAGCAAAGGTATGGAGAAACTCTATTCCACAAGCAAGGGGAAGAATTTGGGAGATATCCCTTCCACCACATCTCTCAAAACTCAATAAAGTCAAAATAGGACGAATCCTCTTACCTCCTGAAAGAACAGAATAAGCCATAGCCTTATAGAGTTTTTCAGGGGATTTCTTCTCTTTAAAGCAACTCTTTAAAGCTTCTTCAACTACCCTTCTCTTCTCATCAAGAAGGTCAGCTATCTCTCTTTTCATCCACAAAGAATATATCCGATATCACCTCCAGTCAAGAGCCCATTGCAGCCCTTCGGGCTGCCTTAACAGTATTCTTCAATAGCATCGTTACGGTCATAGGACCCACACCACCAGGCACAGGGGTTATGGCATAAACCTTCTCTTTAACCCTATCAAAGTCCACATCTCCCACAAGTTTCCCATCTACTCTATTTACCCCTACATCTACGACCACTGCCCCCTCTTTCACCATATCCTGAGTAATTGCCTTTGGACTTCCTATTGCTGCAATCAAAATATCTGCCTCTCTCGTAAAAGAGGCGATATCCTTGGTCTTTGTATGGCACACCGTGACCGTAGCATTCCCCCTTTTTGTCTTCTCTAAAAACATACAGGCTAAGGGTTTACCTACCAATGTCCCCCTCCCTACAATCACAACATATTTACCTTCAATCTCTATTTTATTCCTTTCCAAGAGCTCTATAATTCCAGAGGGGGTGCAGGGGTAGAATATGGGTTTAGAGGATAAGAGCCTACCAAGATTTACAGGGGTAAGCCCATCAACATCCTTTTCAGGAGATATCTTGGAGAGGACCACATCCTGAGAGATATGGGGAGGCAAGGGGAGCTGGACAAGAATCCCATGAATTTCAGGGTCTCCATTCCATAAATCTATCAGAGAGAGAAGCTCATCTTGAGAGGTTCTCTCTGGTAGGTGCATAGTTTTACTCTTTATACCTACCTTCTCACATGCCTTCTCCTTATTTCTCACATAGATAAGGGATGGTGGATAATCCCCTACCAGGATCACCCCAAGATATGGAAGGATATCCTCTCTCTTTAACTTCTCCACTTCCTGGGCAATCTCTTTTCGAATAGCCTCTGAAGTCTCTCTCCCATTAAGAATCTTTACTTCCATTTGAAATAGTTTATATAGATTAGTTTAGATGTCAACCCTTTACATTACAGCCCGATCTATCAGGCTTTACTTCCTAATTGCCTGATTCATCAGGTATCTTTTAGCCCTACAATCTGCGGGGAGCGTAGCGACACAATGACAGGGGAGGGTCGGGATTAGGTCTATGTCTTCCTTAGTCATTGCGAGGGACGAAGTCCCGAAGCAATCTCTTTTCCCGTGAGACCGAGATTGCCACGCCCTTGCCTTTGGCAAGGGCT
>CAZWJY010000036.1:5403-12382 GCA_964634335.1 uncultured bacterium | reverse complement strand
ATTATGGATGGCTATCCTGGTGGCTATCCTGGTGGAGCAGGTGGAGTTGGAGGTGGCTCAGGATGTGAGCATGCAGTCCACCCTACCCTGTCTGCAGGAGGGGGTGGGGGCGGAGGTGGTGCTGGTGGCGCTGCCATCACCTTGGATGCTACAGATACCTTATCCATCTCAGGTGCTGTGATAGCTGATGGGGCTGGCTCTGCAGAGTTGGGTGGAGGATATGGAGCAGGGGGAGGTATAGCCCTGAGAGGGAGAATTGTAGATTTAAAACACGGACTCCTGAGAACCCTTGGAGGCTTCTCTGATAAAAAGGGGAAAAGAATCAATGGAGGAACTATAAAGGTCTTCTATGAAGAACTTGATGGAGATGTGCCTGAGGAGAATGCAGGAAGGGTCTATAAGAGGAAGATATCCATAGGTATAGAGGAGGAAAAGAGGAGTCTGCCCCTTCTTCTTGTCTCCCCAAACCCTTTCAGAGAGTCAACAGTCATCAGTTATCACTTCTCAGGAAAGGCAGGCATAAGTCTTGAAGTATACGACATAAGTGGTCGGATTGTGAAGTCCTTAACCAGAATCCAGAATTCAAAACCCGGAGTCTGCACCCTGAGATGGGAGGGAAGGGATGAGATGGGTAACTCAGTCCCCAGCGGAATCTATTTCTTTAAATTAAAGGGAGAAGGAGATACTTTTATAAAAAAGGTCATCCTTATGAGATAGAAGGGAAGGCGTCCTTATCTAAATCTCTCGTCTGCCTTTGTCCGGTATACCCTCTCTACCTTTTCTGAGAGCCATCCTATTCCATTAACCTTCTGAAGGTCAAACTCTGGGACATATGGCTTAATATCTAAGAGAGGGGTTCCATCTACAACATCTATGTTCTCAATATGGAGAATGTTCTTTTCTATCTTTATGAGTCTTACTACAGATATGCCGATATTATTGGGGCGTCTGGGAGCTCTGGTGGCGAATACACCTCTAAGCTTATCATCCATAAAGGGTTTGACGAGAAGAGTATACCCTTGGGAGAGATGGAAATGATAAACAAGGATGATATGGGAGAATCTATTAAGGTCTTTAAGACCTTTAGTATATTCTGGTGCAATCTCTACGGTTCCCTTTATACCCCTGGCGCCTACAGGCTGAATAGGGGTTCCTGTGAGTTTTTTAAAAGGGGAATGGATTATCCCTATGGGTTTGTATCTTATCTCTTCCATTTACTTATCATATCAGTTCTTTTGCTTGTGTCAAGGATTGAGCTCTGTTCTGGATTTCTTTTCAGATTCTTAAGGATACAAGGGTATTGACAAATGAGAAGGAGCTATTAAAATTCTTAGAAAGCGGGTGTAGCTCAGTTGGTGGAGCACGAGCTTCCCAAGCTCGGGGTCGCGGGTTCAAGTCCCGTCGCCCGCTTAGGGACTTGGCGAGGTATCGATTCAAGTCCCGTCGCCCGCTTAGGGCTTTGGAAATAAAGGGGGTTAAATGGGAAGATTATTGGTGTTTCTGGGAATAATCGGTATAGGGTTTGGAGCTACTGAAATGGATTGGACAAACCTTTCGGTAAAGATATCTACAACTGTTCCTCCCTCCCAGAAAAACGTTCCTAAGGAAGAACTCTTCTCTCAATTTTTGAAGACCTTTAAAGAGTTATACTTTGATGCTCACCAGACAGTGGGAGAATACCTGGAATCCCATCCCATAGTAGCTGCAAAACTCCAGAATACATTCTTCCTCCCAAAGAGAGTGGGAGAGAAATATCTGTCAGATGGCTCCCTTCAACTCCAGTATGAAATCATGCTTCAGGGTGGTATCCTCTCCTCCATTATTCCTAAAACAGGTGGGGGTAAACCCCTTACCGTCCTCTTATGTCCACTCTGTAAAAGACCATGGCCAAAAGATATGCCTGTGCCCCCAGGTGTTCATCTCATCCCTAAGGAGGAAGAATATCCCATACCCTATACAGGAGTCCTTGTGGATGCCAGGGGACTAAATTTGAATAAGGCACTATTCCCAAAGATTGTAAATGAGGATAACCAAGAGGTTTATGGATTGGGATTTGTCCTCCGTCCCTATGCCATCCAGAGAGGCATCGTCAGTTATGTACATTCCTCATTGGAAGCCTATAAGAATGAGAGACTGGGGACCAATCCCTTGAGGGTTGTGGCTTTAAGAGTCACTGGTAAAAATAAGACAGATTTGGTCCTGCCGAACTCTGACGCAGAAAAACTCCACAATTCCTCTCAGAATCTTAAGCTCTTAAAAGAGTGTAGGGTGGTGATACTGGTCGACTGATATTTATAAAGCCCATTATTTCATCTCAGATACCCATTTTGGAGACGACCGAAGGAGGGAGAGGCTCTTTATAGAGTTTCTCAATAGAATTAAAAGCAGAGCCAGGGACTTATTTCTCTTAGGTGATTTCTTTGATTTCTGGTTTGAATATAAGGAGGTAATTCTATCTAAATACTTCTTCCTCCTCTCTGCTCTCTCTTCTTTGATAGAATATGGGGTGAAGGTCTACTACCTTCAGGGTAATCATGACTTCTCTAAGAATAATTTCCCTAAAAGAGATAGGAATTAATATTCTAAAATCACCCGCAACCTTATATATAGATAACAGAAAGACTCTGCTCGCTCATGGAGATGAGTTCAACCCTAATCTTATCCGAAGAACTCTCCATCATTCCTATAGCATAAAACTCTATTCCCTTATTCACCCTGATATAGGAGTTCCTCTCGCCCTTAAATTGGCAGAGCTCTCCCGTAAGAGAGGGGAATCTAAAGGGGATTGGTTAGAACCCATAGCAGAAAGATTAATTGAAAAGGGATATGAAATTGTAATCTTTGGACATACCCATAGACCTCTCTTGAAAAGGTCTGATAAAGGCTGGTATCTGAATTTAGGGGATTGGATAAACCATTTCACCTATGGACTGATAGAAAAGGGGACCCCTTATCTCAGGAATTTCTTACGAAACAGGGGCTTGACAAAATAGGAGATAGGGATATATTCTTGGGTGTGGGAATTTAAAAAGGGGGGTAGAATGGTAAAAGAAATATTGGGAGTAATACTAAGTATAGGGATAGCCCAGGCGGGTAATACCCTAATTACAAAGGTAGACTCTTCAGGAAATCAGTATACCCTCTATGGCAATACCCATGAATCGATAGATTTTGCAAACGGATATGTTCTGGTGGTCAATAGAGGGTTTGACTCTACAAATATTCTCCATGTCCATAGCTCTCCAGACCAGGGAAAGACCTGGATAAATAATGGAACCGTCTATAAGGGTATGATAGGGGGGACAGCTTACAAGGCTTGCTACCCAACTATCTATGGAGGAGAGGATGGTCCTTATGTCTTCTTTCCTTATGCATCAGATACAAACTTTGCAGGAATGGCTGTCATAAGGGGGATAGGTTGGGGCGACTCTATCATATGGGGTGAACCAAAGAGAATCGGCTTTGGTATGGCACCTCCTATAGCTGTAGGGAAGCAGCTGGAGAATGGAAATGTAATGATGATAAGTGTGGCGCCTACCTTGGATACGATGGGTGGTATAGCAGGATTTAATATAAATTATAATATCTTATCCTCTGACCTTGATACCGTAATAAGCAACGGAAGAGTTCTTGATACTCTTATTTCAAGAGACGGCTGGTTTGAAGGATGGGACTGTAAAGGGGGAAGGATTGCAGGTTCTATCTGGTTCAATCCAAGTAGCCATGGCTATTTCAGTTCTGATAACTATGGAAAGACCTGGAATCGTTATAGGCGCCAGAGGGTTGTGCCGGACTCTACTGTTTTTGGTGAGGCAGGAGTTCTTATACCTCAAAGACACTCTCAGGTAGCTTTTAGAGAGGACTCCATCCCTATCTATGTGGGCGCTGTCGCCCCTGGTGATTCTTCTATTGAAGGGATAGGAACAGGTTTCTGGTATTACAGTGGAGAGATATATGCCTGCCCAGCAGAGTCTGTTGTGCAACCTATCCAGGTGAGTAAATCCCTCTATCACCGAGCACTCTTCCCTTCTGTAGCTACAGGGGGTGGAAAGATAGTGGTAGCCTGGCTGGAATATACAGACTCTATAATTGATAAAGACTCTGATAATAATAAGACCGATATCTTCTATTCTGTATCTGAGGATGGTGGATATACATGGTCAGAGCCTGAGAATCTTACCAATACTCCAGATATTATAGAGTGTTGGCCAAGATTGGCAAAGAGGATAGATACTCTAAATCATAAAGCTTATGTGCTCTATGCTACATCCTATCCTGACCAGGACCTTGATATCGAGCGACTTACTATTATGAGGGGGTTTCAATTTGAACAACCTATATATATCAATGTGGCAGTTATAGACCTGGCTCCACCTCCTAAGGTTCAGGAACCCTCCCCTGAGATATTAAAGGATTTAACCCTCTATCCTATCCAACCGAACCCCTCCTCAGATAATGTCTTTGTATCCTATTATCTCCCTGTCCATACTCAAGTTAGCCTGAAGGTCTATAACAGCGTAGGGATGGTGGTCAAGACTTTAGTGGATAAGAATCAGAATGCTGGGTATAAGACTATAGCCTGGGATGGAAGAGATAATAAAGGGAGACCTCTCCCAAAGGGTGTCTACTTCTGTGAACTGAAGGCTCTGGGAAGTTCAAAGAGAGCAAAACTCATTCTGCTCCATTAAGGAATGGAGAGGGGGATTTTTATCCTTTAAAACGATAAGGGAATGCAAAATCCCGGGTGAGGATTAAGAATAATTTAGGAGCATATCCGAACAGTTTGGATATGAACGAGTGGGGCGATATTTGTTTAACAAACAGAAAAATGATCAAAGATGTCTAAGAGTGATATAGAATTTATGAGGCTTGCAATAAAGGTAGCAAAAGACTCAAGACCAGAACCTGATGGCAGGATTCATCCAAAGGTTGGTGTAGTGGTTGTTAAAAATGGAGAGCTCTTAGCAACAGGTTCCAGGGGAGAACTATGTGCAGGGGAACATGCTGAGTATACTGTTCTTGAAAGAAAATTGAAGAGTAAAGATTTAGCAGGTGCTATCTTATATACCACTCTGGAACCTTGCACAACTCGAAAGCATCCAAAGATACCATGTGTAAAATGGATAGTTAAGAGAAGAATATATAAAGCGGTAATAGGAATTTTAGATCCTAATCCAGAAATTCGTGGAAAAGGGGTATTATTTCTGAGGGAAAATAATGTCTTGGTAGAACACTTCCCTGCTGAATTGCAGCTAAAAATTGAAGAAATGAATAAAGCTTTTATAGAACAATTTAGAAAGAAACCATCTATGAATGACCATTCCATAATAGAAGCTACTTCGGATTATGAAAAGAGGCCAGTATATGCTGCAAGCATAGATGATTTATCCTTAGAATCCATTAAATTCTATCTTAATCGCATTAACTCCAAAATTAAGGCTCCTTCTAAAGAGTTATGGCAATTTTTTACAAAAAAAGGATTTTTAATTAGAAAGAAAGAAATGTTTATTCCTACAGTTGCAGGTATCCTTCTTTTTGGGAGAGAGCCTGAAACATTTTTAGTTCAGAGTAAAATAAAGGCAGCTTGCTTCCGTGGAACCGAGCCGCGTGAGATAATCGATCATTTAGATATTAAAGGCACCCTCCCTGATATGGTAGATGAGGCTACTAGATTTTTTATTAGAAATATGAAGAGCGCTATGAGGATTGAAGGGTTCTCAAGAGTAGAGATACTAGAATATCCAACAGAGGCTTTAAGAGAGGCTGTAAGAAATGCTGTTATCCATAGAGATTACAATATTGAAGGTGCAACGGTCATGGTGAAAATGTTTAAAAACAGAGTGGTAGTAGAAAGCCCGGGGTTTCTTCCTCAACCTTTAACATTAGAAAAAATTCGTTCATTAAAATATAAGCCTATCTCTCGTAATCCTATCATAGCCAGAGCTATGTCTGATATGAAATTTATAGAGGAAAGAGGTATAGGTATCAAACTAATGCATGATAAGATGATTGACCATGGATTAAAGCCACCTGACTTTGATTATGATTCGGGTTATTTTACTGTGACCTTCTGTAGCCCCGGTGAAAAGATATTAGAACTCCATCCAAAAGAAGCCACTATAATTTATAGGATTGAGCCTTCCAAACTGACTTTACTAAATGAGCGACAAAAAGGCATTTTAAAATATCTTCTTGAGCACGGAAGGATAACAAGTGAAGAATGTACAAAGTGCTTTAAAATTACTAGGGATACTGCAAACAGAGATTTTAAAAAGCTGATTGAAGTGGGTTTGATAGAAAAAAGAGGAATTGGGCGTGCAACCCATTATGTTCTTAAAGAACGATAGAGTTTTTGTCAGATTTTCGTCAGAACTTCGAGATTTTGCGTCAGATATTATTTTCTTGAAAGATAAGTTAATTTCGTCAGATTTATGTCTGGTCTTTAGGGTTTTATGTCAGGTGACAAAATTAGCATACAAAACGGTTGCCCAACATAGCATGGGAGGTATATAGTAATCATGAAGAAGACAATAGCAGGCATAACTATTGAGTGTATTAAGGGTGATATAGCATCACAGCCAGATATTACTGCTATTGTAAATGCAGCAAATGCTCAGCTTAAAAGGGGAGGAGGTGTAGCAGGTGCTATCCATCGAGCTGCTGGTCCCGGACTTGAGAAAGAGTGCCGCCCTTTAGCACCTATTAAGCCAGGAGAATGTGTCATTACTGGAGGACATAGGCTTCCGAATAGGTATGTTATTCACTGCCTGGGACCTATCTATGGTGTGGATAAGCCAGAAGATGAGCTTTTAGCAAATTGCTATCATAATGCACTAAGGCTTGCCGAAGAATACAAGATGGATTCAATTGCCTTTCCTGCTATCTCTACAGGCGCATTTGGTTATCCCATTGAAGAAGCGACAGAAATAGCATTCAAGACGATTATGGAGATTCTACCTAAACTCCAATGTCTCAAAAG
>CAZWJY010000036.1:0-5393 GCA_964634335.1 uncultured bacterium | reverse complement strand
GCTTTACAGCGACAGAGACCTTGAGATTTATGAGAAAATATTGTCCCGCCTTTTAAGGGGAAAATAAGATGCCACTCCATTCAACCAGCATAAGAGCAATGAGGAAGTCTTTGTTTCTCATCCCTTAAGCCCTTCTACCACCTCCACCCTATTCTAAAACCGAGGCTTTCCTCTTCTTTGAATCTATACATATGTGCAGATACATAGGCATGGGCAACAGAGAAGACCAGTACTCCAGAACCCCACCATAATAGACTGTTTCTTCTGTCTCTATGATACGCATACTCTTCCTCACTTTGCGCATTCTCTGCCTTTATATGCTCAGAGATTATAAAATAGGAGAGAGCAATCTCAGCACCTCCGATAAGGAGACCCTCAATATACCTATGGGTATAGAACTGACCCCCACCTGGAAGGATGAGAGATAGAAGCATAGCCTTAGATGCAGACTTGGTTTCTCCTCCAAAGGCAGCAAGAGAGAGCAAGAGTATTATTGTGACCCGCATAATTGAACCACAGCTTCAATCTCGCTATCAGGATAAGTCACCTTACCAGAATCTCTATCCTTCTATTCTTCTTTCTCCCCTCTTTGGTATCATTAGAGGCGATGGGTCTTGATGGTCCATAACCTATGGCTACAAGCCTCTTCGGATCAATTCCACTATTTATTAAAAATCTCACCACTGCACAAGCCCTTAGAGCAGATAACTCCCAGTTTGTGGGATAGATAGATTTTAAGGATGGACCCATCCTTATATTGTCTGTATGCCCCATCACCCATACCTCCCCCTTTTTTCTCTTCAATTCTGATGCCAGTATTCTTAGAGTCTCCTTACCTCTTTTAGTAAGGTTGAAATTCTTATAACTTTCAAAGAGGTCATCCTGAAGAAGAGTTATGGGTTTCAGTTTTACAGTATCAGAGGGTTTATAGGTCTCCACTGAGCCTCTCTTAAGTCTTTCCACCTCCTCCTGCCACATCCTATTCTCCCTCTTTAAGTCAATATTCTCTTTTTTTAAAGGGAGATATCTCTGATAGAGTAAGAACCCCCCAAGGATTAGAAGGATGAAAAAGAGAATCCAACCCAAATACTTCATAAACCTCCTTTCTATTCTAAGAGACTCTTATAAAGCCTCTCCAGCTTCTCCAGCTTTTCCTTAAAGAATATTTCTCTTTCCCTCTTTTTCTCTATTACCTGTGGTTTTGCCTTGGATAGGAAATCAGAGTTCTGGAGTTCTTCTTTTATCTTTCTAAGCTCCTCTTTTAAGCCGGAGAGTTCCTTTTCAAATCTTCTCTTCTCCTTTTCTATATCTATTATTCCCTCTAAGGGGAGATAGAGTTCTAATTCTTTAAGCACAACTGTAGAGGAGTGGGGAGGTCTCTTATCTACTATTTTTATATCACTCACCTTAGCTAAGGTCTTGATGAATTCCCCATACTCTAAGAGAAAGGCAGCAAGGTCATAGTCTTGGGTAAGGATATTGCAGGGAACAAGGGTGTTAGGTCTTATCCCCATATCTGAGCGGATATTCCTGATACTGGTTATCACCTCCTTGAGCACCTCCACCTTCTCTATATCCTCATCTTCTATCTCTATTATAGAGGGCCAAGAGGATAGGAGAATACTTTTAGATGAGAAATCTAATCTATGCCATAGCTCTTCAGTAATAAAGGGCATAAAAGGATGAAGGAGTCTTAGAATACCCTTAAAGACATTATACAATACCCAGAGAGCTGGTTCTTCTCTTTTATATAATCTCGGCTTTGCAAATTCTAAATACCAATCACACAGAGTATGCCAGAAGAACTGGTAAAGACCTTGAGCAGTTTGAGAGAAGTTGAACCTATCAAGAGATTGAGTAGTTGACTCTACTATCTGGTTATATCTTATTAGAATCCACCGGTCTATGGGTGTAAGATGGGGAATCTCTTCAGATGGTTTGAAATCTTTAATATATGGAGCTACAAGTCTTGCTGCATTCCAGATTTTATTGGTGAAATTTCTGCCAAGGGTGAACCTCTCCTCCCATAGCCTGAAACTCTGGGACTGGGACTCTAAATAGGCAAGAGTAAATCTTACAGCGTCTGTTCCAAACTTATCAAAGAGAAGGACAGGGTCTACACCTATCCCCTTTGACCTACTCATCCTCTCCCCTTTATCATTCAAGACTGTTGAGTGGATATAAACCCTTTTGAAAGGTATATCCCCTATAAACTCAAGCCCTGACATTACCATCCTTGCTACCCATAGGAAGATTATATCAGGGTCTGTTGATAGGACATCGGTAGGATAGAATTTCTCAAGCTCTAAGGTCTTCTCTGGCCAGCCGAGAGTAGAGAAAGGCCAGAGAGCAGAAGAGAACCAGGTATCGAGGACATCAGGGTCCTGATAAATATTTTTGCTTCCGCATTTATCGCATACTTCTGGGTCTTCCCTCTTTACCATTACCTCACCACACTCATTACAGTAGAAGACAGGTATCCTATGTCCCCACCAGAGTTGTCTTGATATACACCAGTCCTTTATATTCTCCATCCAGTTTAAATATATCTTCGCCCATCTTTCTGGGATGAACTGAATCTTCTTCTCCTTCACTACCCTTATGGCAGATTCTGCCAATGGTTTTGTCCTTACAAACCATTGGAGAGATACAAGGGGTTCCACTATTGTCTCACAGCGTGCACACCTTCCAACAGAATGGGTATAAGGCTCTATCTTTTCTAAAAGTCCCTTCTCTTTTAAGTCTTCTAATACCCTCTCCCTTGCTTCTTCCCTTTTCAGTCCTCTATATCTCTCTGGAGCCTTATCTGTAATCCTTGCCTCCTCATCTATTATCTTTATGAACTCTAAATTATGGGCTTTACCTATCTCAAAGTCCTTAGGGTCATGGAAGGGAGTAACCTTTACTGCCCCTGTTCCAAACTCTCTATCCACATTCTCATCACCAATTACAGGGATTACTCTCTCTACCAGAGGGAGGACAAGTTCCTTTCCTATGAGATTTTTATATCTCTCATCCTTTGGATGGACTGCTACAGCTGTATCTCCGAGCATAGTCTCAGGGCGAGTAGTGGCAACAGTGAGATATCCTTCCCTATCTTTGAATGGATATTTTATGTAATACAATTTACCCTCTCTCTCCTTATACCTCACCTCCAGATCTGAGAGAGCAGTTCTACATCTTGGGCACCAGTTTATTATATATTTCCCTCTATATATGAGTCCTTTCTCATAATAGTGGCAGAAGGCTTCTCTTACTGCCTTAGACAACCCTTCATCAAGGGTGAAGCGGAGTCTTGACCAGTCGCAGGCACATCCCATCCTCTTCAACTGATATATAATGGCATCCCCATACTTCTCCTTCCATCTCCATACCCTCTCAAGAAACTTCTCTCTTCCCAGATCGAATCTCGTCTTTCCCTCTTTCGCCAGTTCCTCTTCTACTTTATTCTGGGTTGCTATTCCTGCATGGTCTACCCCTGGTAGCCATAGGGTCTCATAACCCTGGAGCTTCTTCTCCCTTATTATTATATCCTGGAGGGTATTATTCAGGGCATGACCTGTATGGAGTGAACCTGTAATGTTTGGTGGGGGGATGACAATACAGAAGGGTCTCTTTTTGGAAGATGGGTCTGCTTTGAAGAGTCCCTCATCCTCCCAGTATCTATACCATCTCTCTTCTACATCCTTGGGGTTATATTTAGAAGGGAAGGGGTCTTTATGTGAATTCACTCTTTATCAATTCGGTAGCCTCTTTAGCCTGATGAGAGGAGAGAAGGCAATGGATTACTTCAACCCCTGCAATGATAGCCTCTAAGTCTATCCCCTTCTCAGCCAAGAGAGAGAAGATTCTGCCTGCTATGCCAGGGGTAGTAGCGATCTTCTTTCCGTAAAGGCTTAAAAGGGCAACATTCCTCTCAAACAGGATATCCTCAGCCCCAAACTTCCCCTTCTCCTCATTTAGGATATCAACCGCCTCCTCTAAGTATTTTGTCTCTATACCCAGAGATAGGTCTGTCTTAAGCCTTGGAGTAGTATGGGAAGAGACAAATACTACATTATACCCCTTTTCACCAAGGGAGGAGAGTATTTTAGCCGCTATCCCCGGGCGGTCTGGGATACCCCTTATCAAAACTCTTGCCAGGTCTGGGAGGAGCCTTATTCTCTCTATTACTTTCACTTCCCCTTTAAAAGACCCTCAATCCCCATCAAGGTAGGTTGGTCAGATACTATCACCTTCACATTATTTGCCAGTTTATCCACATAAAGGTATTTTATATACTCAGGGTGCTGGCGGAGTTGCTTACTCACTATCTCTATAGCCCTTGCCTTACCTTCAGCCTCTATAGCCTTTCTCTCAGCCTCCTTCTGCTCCTTTTCCAGAATATACTTCATCCTTTCTGCATCCTGTTGAGCCATCTGTTTCTCTTCCACAGCCTTTGCAAAATCTGGAGAGAAATTCACATTACGGAGGACTACACCATCAACTATAAATCCATCAGGTTCTAAGAGAGTTTTGAGTCTCCTTAGAATCTCATTCTGTATCTGTTCTCTTTTTCCTGAATATATATCCATTATTCCATATTTAGATACAGTGAGCCTAACAATCCCTCTTATAGCAGGTCTTATCACCTTCTCTTCAAAATCTGGTCCTATAAACCTATGGACATCAAAGACTCTTTCAGGATTTATTCTATACCAGCAGGTGATATCCAGTCCTACCTTAAGTCCCTCCTTAGTAGGAGACCAGAGGGCATTATCAACATTCTTTCTCCTACCTTCTCCTTCCATTCCAGTCATAGTGTATTCATGACGACGCAGGTCATACATTATAGTGCGATTGATGATAGGGGGGATATAGTTTATACCCTCCCTTGAGACATAGTAGCGTTTATTTATTACATTAAAGATAACAAGAGCTTTACCTACGGGTACTATCCTGATAGAGGCTGGAACAAGGATAATAAAGAGGATAGCTCCGATAATGATGAGAACTACCTTGTGATAGGATATCCTTCTCATCTTGAATATCTCATCCCCTCTCTTAGCTATCTGGGTAGAGAATCCATACCTCAGAAGGAGGAAGGCTATGATGGCTAAAATTAAGAGGAAAAAGAGAAAACCCATCATTTCACCTCCTTTACCCTGCAGGGGTCTTCTTCTTAAAAAGGAACCTCTTAAGGGTCTTCCCCTTACCCTTTCTATGAATGAAAGGTATAATCACTATAAGAGGCAATTTGAGAAATTCTCTCCTGCTGATCTTTCTCCCTCTCATACTATAATTCTATCCAAGTTTTTGGTGATGTCAAGGCTCTCTGGATGTGCTATAAGGATATAGATTATCCTTAGAAAATCTAATCTATGGAAATCTGTGTTCATCTTATGGTTTTTCAG
>CAZWJY010000035.1:0-12483 GCA_964634335.1 uncultured bacterium | reverse complement strand
TTCCCTAAGAGTCTGAGTCCTCCATAGGATAGACCGATGGTGAATCTATCAAAGAGTCCAACCCAACCACTCCCTATCATACCATTCTCATCCTGAAGTCTTAAGGAGAAGAGATACTCTCCATGGAATAGGGAGGTATGGTCTGGCTGGTCAATATAATAGAGCCAGGAGAAGAGGGGGGAGGAGAGGATAAGTAGAGGGGCTATTAACTTCACAATCTCCTTATTACAAGTTTACATATCTCCTTCAATGTCTCAAAGACCCCTATCCCCTGAGTAGCTATAGCCTCAAAATAGGGGACTCTATCAGGGTTTAAGAGTTCCTGAAGTTCTTCTATAGGAAGGGGGTCAGGGAGGTCCCTTTTATTATACTGCATCACATAAGGTATATGGGAGAGAGTGAGATTATAGGAGAGGAGATTATCCTTTAAATTATTTAAGCTCTCTACATTTTCAGCCTTCCTCTCTCTTTGAGAGTCTGCAACAAAGATGAGTCCATCCACACCCTGAAGGATTAGCCTCCTTGAGGCATTATAAAAGACTTGACCCGGAACAGTATAGAGCTGGAATCTTGTGCGAAACCCTCTTATCTCTCCAAGGTCTATGGGAAGGAAGTCAAAGAATAGGGTCCTATCTACCTCTGTAGATATGGTGATTAGCTTCCCCTTTCTACTGGAATCTATTCTGGAGTAGATATACTTAAGGTTTGTAGTTTTCCCTCCCAGTCCTGGACCATAATATACTATCTTGAAGTTTATCTCTCTTGTTGCATAGTTGATAAAAGACACTTCTATTCAAAGAATTTCTCTATCTCTACTTCAGCCTCCTTTGTAAACTCTTCAGGCACCTTTTCTGGCTTCTCTCTCCCTTTTTTGAAGAACCCTTCCAATAGTCGGGATAATTCAGCAGATGTCTTTCGCACCTTTATCCTCACCATACCCAGAGTAGTCCGTTCATCAAAGATTACAACCAGGATTATTCCTCCTGTAATCAGAGAGAAATAGACATTTACCTTTTCACCCTGATGATAGAGGGTAGAGAACTCCTTCTCCCCTAATAGGGAGGCAAGCTGGTTTGTGGCTGCAAAGTCAGCAGCAGAGAGGGTGGCAAAGGAGGATATATCCAGCTCTCCCAACTCCCCTGCCTGAGTGATTACCCTTCCATCTCTATCAATTAGGAGAGCGCTCCTACAATCACCACTTAAAAGGAGTTCATTAAGAGAGTCCTTTATCTGAGAGAAACCCTCTTCAAAGATCCTTATCCTCTCTATAGACACTCCTATCCCTCCTCAGCCCTCTTCTTCAACCTCTCCCACTTTCTATCTACTTCCTTCTGGAGCTCTTCAATTATGTGTCTATTTTCAGGGGTGAAGAGGTGGCGGAACCTTCCCTGAAGCTTAAGCCACTCCTCTAAGGGTCTCTTCTCCTTAGGAATCCTATTGATTTTATACTTCCCATCCTCATACTCATACAAAGGCCAGAAACAGGTCTCAGTAGCAAGCCTTGTTACCTCTATGGTCTTTTCAGGAGGATATCTCCATCCTAACGGACAGGCGCCCAGGATGTTTATAAAGGTGGGTCCCTCCTTTGATAGGGCTTTCCTCACTTTTGTCACTAAGTCGTTCCAATAGGCAGGAGAGGTCTGAGCAGCATAAGAGGGCTCATGGGCAATGACAATCTCTGTTAGGTCTTTCCTCGGCTGGAGTTTTCCAGGAAATTTTGTCCCTGCAGGAGAGGTTGTAGTATTGGAACCTAAGGGGGTTGCAGAGGACCTCTGAATTCCTGTATTCATATATGCCTCATTATCATAACAGACATACAGACAGGAGTGGCGACGTTCAATACACCCTGATAGGAACTGGAGCCCTATATCATAGGTTCCCCCATCACCTGAGAAGGAGATGAACTTTATATCCCTGTCTATCTTTCCCTTCCGTTTTAATGCCTTATAGGCAGCCTCTGCCCCTGCTATGGTAGTGGGAGCATTCTCAAACGCAGAGTGGATTAAGGGGACATCCCAGGAGGTATAGGGATATATAGTGGAGAAGATTTCTAAACAGCCTGTTGCTACAGAACAGACAACAGGATAGTCTGAAGAGGCTAAAAGGACCTGACGCACAGCTAAGGCGCATCCACAGCCAAGGCAGGCTCTATGACCCCTTGTAAATCTCTCAGGGGCTTTTGTGAGTTCTTTAATCGATGCCATTTCTCACCTCACTCTCACATATGATACAAGGTTCTTATACTTACCTGTCTTTGATACCTCCACAAGCTCTTCTAAGACCCTTAAGATATCCTCTATATCGCATTCCCTTCCACCAAGACCATAGATATAAGATAGAATTATAGGTCTCTTCTGCTCCTCATAAAGGACAGCCCTTACTTCAGTAAAGAGAGGACCTCCCCAGGAGTTCATAGCATCCACCCTATCCATCACTCCCACTACTTTAAACCTTGTAAGGCATTTTGTCAAGAGCTGATAAATGAGCGGTCTGAAGACCCGAAGCCTCACACATCCTACCTTTAGCCCTTTATCCCTTGCCCTATCCACAGCATCCTTTGCCGTTCCTGCAGCAGAGCCCATAACAAGGACTACTGCCTCTGCATCCTCTGTGCGATACTCCTCTAAGGGAGGGTAGTATCTGCCAAACTTATCTCCATACTCCTTTGCTACCCTTTCAATAATAGGCAGGACATTCCTCATAGCCTCTGATTGAGCCCTTTTGAACTCAAAGAAGGAGTCGGGGAGACAGGCAGGACCCACGGTTATGGGATGATCCACATCCAATAAAGACCAGTGCGGTTTCCTCTCTCCCAGGAATTTCTTCACCTCCTCATCAGGCACAATCTCTATCCCTTCCATACAATGGGAGAGGATAAAGCCATCTGCAGTCACCATACAAGGGAGGGATGCCTCTTCAGCTATCTTTACTGCCTGGAAAAGGCTGTCATAAGCCTCCTGAGTGGTCTCGCAGTAGATCTGTATCCAGCCAGAATCTCTTGAACCCACAGAGTCTGAGTGGTCGCAGTGGATATTTAATGGGGAGGATAGAGAACGATTTATAAGACCTATCACAATAGGGAGCCTTAGTCCTGAGGCTATATAGAGCATCTCGTGCATAAGGGCAAGCCCCTGGGAAGCGGTGGAGGTCATCACCCTTGCCCCTGCGGCTGATGCACCGATACAGGCAGACATAGCGGCATGTTCGCTCTCCACAGCTACGAACTCTGTATCTACCAAACCATCTGCCACATAAGAGGAGAAAATCTGGACAACCTCTGTTGCAGGGGTAATGGGATAGGCAGCCACTACATCCGGGTTTATCTGCTTCATAGCATAGGCAAACGCCTCATTGCATGTCTTAGCCAGCTTCATTTTGCCTCCTTCTCCATCCTTATAGCCCTAATCTTGGGAGGGCAGACTTCTTCACATATCCCACAACCCTTACAATACTCATAATCTATACCTTCTATCTTACCATCTTTTGCCTTTATAGCATTATCAGGGCAGTATATCCAGCATACCAGACAGTTTATACATTTATCCTTATCAAGGATGGGTCTGAAGCTGCGCCAGTCTCCTGTCTTATACTCGCGCGCAGTTCCGCTCTCCTCAAGAATGGCACCTATAGGAAGTTCCTTCCATCCTTTAAGTCTAACCACCTTTCACCTCCTTATAGGCGAGTTTAATAGACTCAATATTACCCTTCACCATCTCTTCCCTTCCCCTAAATTTGGCTTTAAGCTTCTCTTCAATGGAGTGGAGCATAGGTTCAAACTTTAACACATTAGTAACCCTAACCATTGCTCCGAGCATAGGTGTATTGGGGACATCCCTTCCAATAGTAGAGAGGGCAATCTTTGAGGCATCCACAGTATAGACTTTAACTTTAGAATTCTCCAGTTTAAGTCTCTTTCTGATATCCTCTGGAGAATCTGGGGAGTTCACCACAACTATACTATCCTCCTTCAACCCCTGGGTTACATTTGATATCTCTATAAGACTGGGGTCAAGAATAACCACTACCTTTGGATGCTCCACTGCAGAATGGGCTCTTATTGGTTTATCAGAGAGGCGGTTGAAAGCCTGGACAGGTGCACCCATCCTCTCTGGTCCATATTCAGGGAAAGCCTGGATATATTTCCCTGTCTCCATAGCAGCCTCACCAAAGAGGAGGGCAGCTGTCTTAGCTCCTTGTCCGCCTCTACCATGCCATCGTATCTCGAATAACTCCTCCATCCAATGCCTCCTTTCTTTTAATAATACCTCTCTCTCTCCTTTTGTCAACCCTCTATTGGGCAGTCTACACTACCCTATTGACATTTTCTATTTTTTCTCTATTATTTTGGTATGAGAAGAAATAATCAGAGGATAAGAAGAGGCAGGACTTCAAGAAAGAGGAGGATAAAAATGGATGAGGAAGATGGAGATGGAAACCAGAAGAGAGCTCGGAATCCATACCATTATCGAATTCTATGGATGCAACAGGAAAGTCCTCGCCAATTCCAGAAAGGTAGAAGAGATATTCAGGAAGGCATCTAAGGTATCTAAGGCTACAATTCTAAAAACGACCTTCCACCATTTTGACCCTGTTCAACTACCTTCTTCCAAGAAGTATGTTCAGGGTGTTTCAGGTGTAGTGATAATAGCAGAGTCTCACTTCTCTGTCCATACCTGGCCAGAATACGGATATGCAGCCATAGATTTCTTCTCCTGTAGCCCAAGAGTGGATATTGATAATGCTATTGAGTATCTGAGAAAAAACCTGAAACCTAAATATCTCACCAGGTTAGACTTGAGAAGGGGGATGATCTTTGAGTGAACTCTGGTATTCAGAGTTCTATACAGAAAATCTGAAATTTACCTTCCGAGTGAAGGAGGTTCTTTTAAAAAAGCAGACGAAGTTTCAGACCTTAGAAATATTGGATACCTATGAGTTTGGGAGAATGATGCTTCTGGATGGAAAGGTTATGCTTACAGAGGCTGATGAATTCATCTACCATGAAATGATGGTCCACCCTGCTGTTCTCCTTCATCCCTCTCCCAAGAGGGTTCTCATCATTGGGGGAGGGGATGGAGGGATAGTAAGAGAGCTGGTAAAGTATAAAGAGATAGAAAGGATTGTGCTTGTAGATATAGATGCTGAGGTAGTTGAGGCATCTAAGAGATTTCTCCCTCAACTCTCCTCAGGACTTGATGACCCAAGAGTAGAGATAAGGATAGAAGAGGGAAGTAGATTTGTTAGAGAAGAGAAGAGGAAGTTTGATATAGTTTATATAGACTCTACAGACCCTGTAGGACCTGGTCCGATAGGTCCTGCTGAGACCTTGATAACTCCAGAATTCTTAAAGTCGGTGAAAGCAATTATGAGAGAAGAGGGTATATATGTAGCACAATCCGAATCCCCTGTCTATCAGAGGGAATATCTTAAGAATTATATAGAAAAATTGAAAAAGCTCTTTAATACAGTAAAGCCTTATTTTATAATGGTCCCCTCTTTTAGTGGACTATGGTCTATAACCTTTGCCTCCTCCTCTATATCACCTTATGGAAAATTGAGAGAGTCACCCCTCTCCCTTAGGTATTTTACCCCTGAGATATTAAAGGCTTCCTTCCAGTTTGGGGAGGCATATCTTAGAGATTAATATTGACAAGGGATATAATTTCAGTATCTTAAGAGAGAAAGGAGGCTTCTATGAAAAGGGGATACTGGTCTATTCTGATAGGTATAATACTCTTTGCCTGTCAGAAAGGAGATGTAGAGAAAGATAAGCAGGCTATAGAGAGCTTGATAGAGAGTGATACGGTCTGGTTCAATACCACTACAGAAGTGGAGTCCACATCTACTCAGGCTACCCTAATTACCCAGGCTGGAGATACAGTGAGCATTATCTGGTGGAGGGGTCCTCAGACCCATTCCCCTGCTGTGGTAAATATAGAAGTGGTAGGGGATTCGGCTTATGTAGAATGGTCCAGAGGGAATATGGGAAATCTTAACATCTGGGCTTATACCCCATCCGATTCCCAGTGGCACTTCTGGCAGAAACCAGTGGTGGAAACAGCAAAGCTGAATGCAATCTTTTACAGAACAGGCTCTTTAACTGACCCCAATCGAGGTTGGGTTCTAAAGAAGCTCTCCTGTGCCTGGGCGCAGTCTGATACTCTCCACCAGGTAGTAATAGATAGTATAAGGATCGAGAGTGCAAGCAATCCAAATTTGCTTATAAAGGACCCTCTAAATACATTCTATGACTTAGATAGCCTCATCACCTTTACTTCTGGAGAATCAGTAGATATTACCCTATACTCTCATGGTGAAGAAGCCAATGCCTTCCTCCATACCTTTATTCTCATTCCGCCCTATTATGTGCGGGACCACTTTGTAAATCAGGGTAATGGAATCCACAAAGGGAGATGGAGAGCACAACTCATCCCCTTTCCTCGCTATGCTATCTTTGACCTCTTAAATCACAACAGTCTCTATACAGAAGAGGGAAGATACGACTTCAACGGCTGGCTCATACCTTATACTATAAAAGGGAAGTAGATAGGGTTGACAAAGGAAGGAAAATCCTTAAAATTAAACAAGGAGGAATAAGATGATACACGAATTCCAGGTAGGAGGACCTACAATGTGGTTCCTCCTTGCATGCATAGTCATAGCTATAGGTTTTATCTTAGAGAGAATATATACCCTCTTTATAAAGATGAGGTTGAATGCAAAGACCTTTGTAAAAAAGTTGATAGAGACCATAGATAAAGAGGGGATAGAAGCAGGAATGGAACTATGTAAAAGGACTCCCTCTCCGGTTACTAATATCCTGATAGTAGCCTTAGAAAATCATAAGAAGGGGAGAGAGGCTATGGAGGATGCTGTGCTCAAGGCTGGAACAAGGGAACTCGCTTTCCTTGATAGGGGTATGCCTATCTTGGCTGGGATTACTACCGCAGCTCCCTTCTTTGGATTTCTCGGAACTGTGATGGGGATGATCAGGGCTTTTGCCGCAGTAGCCGCAGCAGGTGAGGTGGAACCTACAGTGGTAGCCTCAGGTATATCTGAGGCATTGGTCACTACCAAATGGGGTCTCATCATTGCCGCACCTTTATCTATCATCTATGTCTTCCTCTCTCAGAAGGTGGATGCTCATACAAGAGATATGGAAACCGGTGCTACAGAACTTATAGATTACCTTGTAGAAAGGAAGAAGTAGTATGGAACTGAGAAGAAGAGTTAAACTCCGTCCTGCTATACCTACCGGCTCCTTAGGTGATATCGCCTTCCTAATCCTTATCTTTTTTATGACCACCACTATCTTCTCCAGGGAGAAGGGGCTAAAGATAGTGCTTCCAGAAAAGGGTGAAGAGGTGAAGATAAAGAAGGAGAATATCCTTGTTGTGGAAGTCAACCCTAAGGGAGAGGTGCTGATAGGAGAGAGAATTATATCCATCCCAGAGGTTAAACCCCTGGTAGAGGATGCCTTAGCAAAGAATGATTCCCTTGTGATTGCCTTAAAGGTATCCAGAAGGGCACCCTATAAAGTAATGATAGATGTCTTTGATGAGTTGAAGTTGGCTAAGGCGAGGAGGATATCTCTTACACCTGTAAAGGAGACGGAATGAGGATAGCAAAGAGAGAAAAGAAACCTCCAGAGATACCTACCGCTTCTGTGGCTGATGTGGCTTTCCTCCTGCTCATCTTCTTTATGGTAGCGACTGTCTTTAGAACAGAGAAAGGACTCTTCCTTACCATCCCAAAGGCAAAGGCTACAGAGAGAATCCTTAAGAGACGAAATGTTGCCCATATATGGCTGGATAGATACCACAGGATATCTATAGACGATAATATCCTCAGTCTCCCTAAGGTGAGGATGGTGATGGAGTCAAAGGTAAAGGAGAATCCAGACCTTATCACCGTACTTAGAGCAGACCAGAATGTAGATTATGGAGCTGTGAATGACCTTATAGAGACCTTGAAGGAGGCTACTGCTCTAAAGGTTACCTTTGCCACGGAGTTTGAGAGATGAAGAGAGGGTTCGACTGGGAGGAGTATTACAGTATAAATTTCAGAAAGAGTATGGTTTTATCTTTGGCTATCATAATCGCCCTTATCCTTATCCTTCCAAAGGAATGCACAGTAACCCCTTATAGACTGCGTAAGGAGGTAGTTACCATAATGGAGGAGCTGCCCCCTGAGTTGGAGAAGATAGCAGAGCCACCCCCAATGGAGAGACCGAAATTACCAGTGGCAGCAGAGTCTGACAAGGAAGCAGAAGAGGCAACCATTGCACCCACAGAATTTCCAGAGATTACTAAGAAGCCTACCCAGATAGAAGTTCCTGTCGTTCCCTTCTGGAAAGTGGAGAGTCCTCCTAAACCAAAGCATATCCCTAAACCCAAATATCCAGAGATAGCCAGACAAGCAGGTATAGAGGGGCAGGTAATAGTAAATGCCTTAGTAGATGTGGATGGAACAGTCAGGGAGGCAAAGGTGATAAAATCCTCTGGGAACCCTGCCCTTGATGCAGCAGCCCTAAGGGCAGCAAAGAAGGCTACTTTCACTCCTGCACGCCAGAGGGATATGCTTGTGAGGGTATGGGTAGCTATCCCCTTTATATTCTCTTTGAAAGAATAAGAGAATTCAATTATAATTCATTTTAAAAAAGATGTAGTCTTATAAATTTCAGAGACAGCCGGCGGGTAATAGCAAATGCCTCAGTAGATATGGATGGAGCTGTATCCTCCTAAGGCAGATATCCCTCCCACAGCCGCAAAGACAATAGAGAGGACTATACTCACAATAATTATAACCCCGGTTATCAGAAAATAGAGCCTGAGTTTCGAGAGCATTTGGGCAAGATAATGAGGGTCATTAGAAGAGACGAAGTTCTTCCCCCTGGAACCAGCCTGGATTAATACCACTCCCATCCATATAGAGATTCCAGCGATGATGAGATAGAATATGCTTACCCCACTCAGGGCTCCGCCCCCCAGAGCCGTCGCCCCTACCATTCCTGCAATGAGAAGCGCTATACCTGCCAGGACACCAAGAATCCCACCTATAATCACTATCACCCCTAAGAAGGTCATCCAGCCCTTAGACCTCTCTACTTCTCTTCTCATACTCTCTACTACTCTATCTTCTATCTCCATTCTACCCCCTTTTTAGAAGGATACCAAAATATAATACTGTGTCAAGATTTATCCTTAAATTCTTCTACCCTCTCTTTAAAACTTATCCCTTGTTTCTCAAGTTCCCTTAACACAGGCTCATAGATTTCCGAGACCACAGGTATCTGAACACCACTGAGGGATATCTTACCCTCCACTATCAGTCTTGCGCCGATGGCTGCAGGTAGACTTACTGTTCTCGCCATTGCCGTATCACCAGAAGGGATTCCAAAGTCTATTAGAGTGGAGAGGATTCTCTCTTTATGATTCCCTGGATACTCTATAACGAACTCATGCTGGAGGATAATCATATCCCTCTCCCCCTCCTCATACTGGAGTTTCTCCTGTAGCCTATGGGCTAAAACATCGAGGTTGGACCCTTTTTCTAATGGAATGGGTTCCTCTTCTAAAAGCCCGAGCCACTCCAATCTCTCCATTATCTTAGAGTCTTCATCTATCTTAAGATACCTTGCCAGTTCTCCTTTCAGGTTCTTTTCAGAAGAAGAGTCGATTAGCCTTCTTATCAGACCTGCATAGGTCAAGCCTTTAATCTCATACTCTGCATCATCCAGAAGTCCTAAATCTACAATCTTCTTCCATGTATCACACCATCCTGGATTTCTAAGGGTCCCTCTATACATCGTCTCTATTCCTGAGAGCCCATATTTTTCTATATAGGGGATAGAGTCCCTATTGGGATAGGCTTCAAACTCCCCCAGTCCCTCTATGGATACCATCCAGTAATGGGTGAAGAGTTCATAAGAGGGGACAGAGACTTCTTTCCCATCTTTTAGATAGCGGGCGCTATTCCTGCCTGCCAGAACTACCCCTCTTGGGCTCCAAGATAACTTATACCCAAGAGGGTTTGTATTTGCTTCAGGTGCAGGTAATCCACCACAATAGGAGTAGAAGCTCACAACCCTTCCTCCATTATTCCAGACTCTATGGATTATCCTCATCGCTGACATATGGTCTATTCCAGGGTCCAGCCCCATCTCATTTAGGATAATTACCCCTGCTCTCTTTGCTTTCTCATCAAGGGCTCTCATAGCATCACTCACATAAGATGTCGTCACCATCGGCTTCTTTGACTCTATACATATCTCTGCGACTATCGGGTGATAGGTATAGGGGACAAGGCTTACAACCAGATCAGAACAGGAGACGAGTTCTTTCAAAGCCTTTGTATCCTGGACATTTAGAGGGATTGCTTCCCCTCTTGGATGATTGGCTATCAACTTTTCAGCCTTACTTACAGTTCGGCTGGCAACTCTTACTTTATAGTCTGGCTGGTAGAGGAGGTAGCGGATAAGGGGTCTTGCTACCAAGCCAGCTCCAAGGACAAGGATATTCTCCATCTCACCTCCTCAAAGATATCTCTCTATATACTTATACTCAGGTGTCAATTCACCCTTATAAACAATCACTCCCCTCTTTATCTCCTCAGGAAGCCTACATCTCTCAAAGGAGACAGAGAAATTAGCCCTTGCAATTTCTGGAATAAAGGGCTTAAGAACTCCACTAAAATAGATAGAGGATTCAAGAGGTAATTCACAGGGGAGGTTATCTATAGCCATTACTACAGGTCCTCTCCCCTTATACCCATCTATCGCCTCTTGGGTAAAGGGGTCATATACAAAGACAGGATTGTCAGGGCTTGTGGGATGGAGGGTGCACTCTATTGCACCCTCAATATCACAGCTTATATCCCCTATCACCCTTAACCTGGGCAACTTACTTTTACTGTATAACTCCCTTAGATAACTCTTGGTTAAGAGCCTTGGATACCTACTATCCCAGTAGATACCGTTGATAAGGAGAGTGAGATAAGGGATATATTTTTGAAACTTAGACCTATACCTCTCAGGGTTATTGTAGTAGTCTTGAAGCTCAAATTGATGGTTATGGATAGGTTCTACCATATCCTCTTCTTTAAACACCACCTTATAGATTGTGTGGGGGTCCTTAGGAAGGGAGCCTATATCATTCGGAGCTATCCCTTTTACAGGTAGGATATCCAAGAGTTCCTGAACCCCTTTGGAGACATTTCCATATCCAGTAATACCACAGATGAAAGGGAGGAGGGAGGAATTAAGACCTTCCTCTTTAATCCTCCTGCTCAGTTTAAGAAACTCCTCCCTTATCTTTTGTAGATTTTGGTAAGAGTGAGTGGGTCTAAGTTGAGTAAAAGGGGTTGGTATACCTTCCCATTCCAGTCTCTTCCCCAGAGCCCAGAGGCTATCCACAATCCCTGCAAGACCGGCATATCTGCCAAAGAAGAGGATTCTTCTCCCTCTTTCATCTGTTATCCTCTCGTAATCTATAAGCTGACAATTAAGTTCTAATAATCTCTTGAGCATAGGCATATTATGGGGTTGCCCTTTTATCACATGGGCAAAGAAGATATAGGTTTTTCCATACTCAAAGAAGTCCTTGGGGATTTCCTTAATCCCAAGAATCACAGGACAGGGAGATAGGTCCTCCTGAATAATCGCTCCTGCCTTATAATAATCCCTCTCAGAGAAGATTCTTATCTCAGATGGCTGAACTATAAAATCTATAGAATGGTTCTCTCTAAGTTCTCTAATGTGCTGAGGGATTAAAGGGGTTCTCCTCTCCCAGCGGTTCTTATCCTCCCTTCTAATCCCAATCATCCCTTATTAAATCAAAAATTTCCTCAATGTCAATTGAGTTATTAGAATGATTCTCAGAAATATACCCTTGACATAAGAGAAAAGTATGTTAAATTTATTAAAAGGAGGTGAAAATGGTAGGGATGTTCCTATCTATAATTTTTGCCCTCTCTCTTGTAACCGAGGTAGAACTGAAAGGGTCTCTGTCTGGGTTATTGGATTATTCCGGAGAGGTGGTGAGAGTGAAACAAGGGGATAGTGTAAAGATAGTTCCCTATGGAACTGATGCAGATTATGACTCCACGGGATGGCTTATAATAAAGGCGAGGAGTATCTATATTGAGGGTGTAATTGATGGAATGGGTAGAGGATATGGAGGAGGGGGTGGTGGTGGAGGTGCCGCTTTCACCTATCAGTATGGAGATGCCTACCCTGGTGCTGGTGGAGGAGACAAGGCTCCTTTTGAAGGTGACCCTGGAGGAGATGCATACTATGAGGAGGTGACCCCTGGACAACAATGGGCTGTTTATGGAGGAGATGGAGGTGCTGGAGGGGGTATAGGTGGTGAAAGTGGTATGGATGGAGGTATGGAAGTAGGGGGAAACGGAGGGAGAGGAGCAGGTAAATATGGAGGCTCTGGTGGAAGTGGAGGAGACTTGGATGCAGGAGGTGATGGTGGACCT
>CAZWJY010000034.1:0-12622 GCA_964634335.1 uncultured bacterium | reverse complement strand
TCCTTATCCCCGCCTCCATATTTTTGAGAGTATAAATCATATCTGAGATTTGTCAAGAGCTTTTCTGAATGGAGAGTAGGGTGCAAGCCAAAACATTATATTTGGCAACCCTTGCATATCAAAACTTCCCCTAAGGCTTTCCCTTTAAATAGAATTCAGACCCACCCTCGTTATACTTTTTGATAACTGAGTTATAGATTATGTAAATTGTAAGCTGGATAATAAAGAGTTAAGCCCTTGTCTATCAATAAGATAGCACCCTGCCCCTTCTGGCACAATCCTTGCTAAAGATTTGAGTGAGTGGCTCTCTTGACAAGATATTCTGGGAAATAGAAAGGAGGGAAGATGTGGAATAGAGTTCTTATTTTTTTGACCCTCCCCTTAATTATCGGGAGGGCTTATGCAACATCTGGAGGGGGAGATGAGAAGAGTGGATATTACTGGTGGAGTGATGAGAAGGTGGGTTACTTTTCAGGGTATGACGAAAATGGAGACTGGACCCCTAAGAATTCCTATGTCTTCTATCCTGAGAAAATCCCCTGGTTCAGAAAGGCGGGAAAGACCAGCCTACACGGAAATATGCTATGGGATGGTTCAAACCCTACTCTACCCCCTACCAATGATTATCCCTTAAATGGGAGCTGTGCTGAGCCTTTCATCTCCTGGATTGAACTCTCTGGATGGCCTGATAATCCATCTGCAGACTCCTTCTATGTAGGACACCTGCTGGCTGGGGATGGGGATGTGGTGCATAATATTAATTTTAAGATGGGAGGGAAGTTTCCACCTGAAATGGTAGAGTCTACCCATTTCCAGACCCTTAACTGGGATACCCTCTACTTCTTCTTTGCCGGAAGGGTCTATCATTGTCTCAGTATCTCCTCTGATGGCTGGATAGCCTTCAATGCGACAGGGGTCTCCTCTGCATCCTCGGGTAAACTTCCAGACCCTACTTACCCAAATGCTACCATTGCCCCTTACTGGACAGACTTTATCTGCAAGCAGCATAAGTTCCCCTCTACCCCATGGAAGAATCCTTCTTGGGGTGCAAAAGACCATCCCTGGTGGAAGAGGGTATGGTGGGACTCAGCTGGTAATATGCACCAGTATCTGCAGGATGAGTATTCTTATATCCATGCAGACTCAGGCGCTGTTTTATGGGGTCTCAGATTCTATAGATTGAGACTTAATACCATAGATACCGCCTATACAGGTAGTCCTGAGGTAAACATTCGGAGGGTAGATGTATGGGTCCCTGTATTTGTAATAGAGTGGTGTGATGTAGCCCTTGCCTCAAATCCCAATTACCATTACAGGTTTCAGGTTCAGCTACTCAATCCGGTTCCAGATGATACCGCCTGGACCCGGTTTGTGGGAAGGATTGGTAGACCAGGATTGACAGATACCGTGGCAGAACCTGAAGTTGCCCAGATGTATCTCTTTCAGCACAAGGTTTTAATCCCACAACAGATCTTCTACCTCTACCACTCAAGATATGATGAGACTACAAAGGAGAGGGTCTTTGATAACTCAGAGCCTCCCAATGGATGGGAATCCAATGCAGGGAGTATAGGGTTGGAGGATGAGAATGGAGCTAAGGGTATAAGCATAAACCCTGATAGGCTTAAGGATATGTATGTGTTAAAGTTTGACTATTTCAAGAGGTATAATAATGACCTATCAATAACGATTGTCAATCCTCCCCATCATATAGTCCTCCGATGGACAGAGCTTAAGCCTGCGGTGATTGTAAGGAATGTGGGTGCTAACCTGGCAAAGGATGTCCCCATCACTATAAGGGCGAGCTTAAAGGGAGAGGAGGTCTATAAAGATGAGTTGATAATTCCAGCCTTAAGTGGGCTTGGCACCTATCGCTGGGCTACCCCACGCAATGTGCCACAAGCTCAGGGAGAGTTTGAATTTAAAAAAGCCTGGATACCTGAGGAGATAGGGAATGTGTATTATCTCGTAGCCAGGATAGAATGGGGACTGGATGAGAACCCTTATAACAATGAGAATGATAGGTATGTGAGAGTGGGATGTGAGGATACTATAAGATACCACACATGCAATCCTACTGGCTGTTTCCATACATTGAGAGGTCAGGTAAGTGGCTCCTATATCCCTTATGGTGGTTCTCAGATAGGATTCTCCTGGATTCAGGCTCTTGCCTGTTGGATCCTTCAAGGCTGGCCTGATGACTGCTATCAGGACTTTGAAATGGCTCTTGTGGAGGATAATACCCCTGGGTATGGTGTGGCAGGACATCCCAACTGCTTCTACTACAACTATTTAGACTACGGTGGACCCCATTGGACTACCACCATCTATCCATCCTTAGATATGACCTCCCCTCACCAGGGTAAGAGTGCTGACTATGATGGGTGGTTTGATGATAAGGATGCCAGTACAGGACCCCCAAACTTTACCTTTTTAAACAGAAATATAGGAAGGGTATGGTTTAATGATACCCTTTATCTCGGAGACTCCTTAGCACCTGGTTGCTGGACGAGAAGGATAGCACCCGATTTAGACCCTGCAAGAGTGAGGGAGGGGTCATATCCTGAGAAGAATGAGCCTGATGCCTGGATGGTGTATTTCACAGGTATGCATAGGCTCACCCCTGGACCTGGTAATTTTGGATATGCCCCTCCTGATTTTACTGATGCATTATTGACAGAGGTGGGCGGTGTAAGGGTGAATACTCCTTACTGGGACCTCAATGCTGAACCTCTTGTCTTCAATATAAGCACCGGAAAGATAGCTGGAGGTAATGACCCTGAGGATATGAAGGGTCCTCATGGTCCTATGTATAGTTGTGTGGTAAATGGTCCTAACCCCTATGCCATCCCTTTTGTATCCATACCCTTTATGGTAAGCCCCTATCCTGAATCTATCCCTGTCCATCCTATGTTAGATGTATATCTTAAGACAGGAACCTATGATGCCTGCCTTTATGAGATAAAAAGCCCTGTGAGATATGGAGGTTATAAACCTGGTTACTACTTTGAAGACCATATCTCTGCAAACTTTAAAGCCAAGGTGGCAAATATGGGAAGAGTCCCCTTGACTGATAAACCTGAACATAGATTCAGACTCTTTGTAGAGGTAATGGATAAAAATGGCAGGTCTGTTTATAAGGACTCTGTGAGTATAGATAGCTTAGGTGTGGGAGACTCCTTAGTAGATGGGGAGCCTCTTGTATGGGGGAATACAGGAGAAGGGGGGAAGGAGTATGATGCCATAATGTGGGTCAACTATGACTATCCACACAGGGCTGACCACTGTCCTTACAATGATACGATAGAGTTCCACTTCTCAGTGGTCTGGACCTATGATATAGCCTGTAGCAAAGCCTTATCGCCTTATGATGGAGAGGAGATAAAGGCAGGGGAGGATATGCATATGGTGGCTGAGTTTAAGAATCTTGGGTATAAGGATACAGTGGATATACCTGTAAAGGTAGAGGTTTATACCGCACTTCCAGAAGACCCACCTGACTCCCTTCTCTACGAAAAGAGAGAAGTAATCCCTGACCTAAACTGGAAGGGGTCGCCGGTAGGTCCCCCTATTGCTGATACTATAGACTTCGGAACCCTTAAGGTTCCACCTTCTACAATCTCTCCTAACAGGGGTATGGCTATGAAGCTGATATTCAGCCTTGGAGAGGATTGGAAGGATGAGGACCCAGAGAATGACCGTGTGGTTATCTTTGTGAATGGGGGTTATGGAGTAGCAGATAAGACCAGACTTCCAAAAACCTTCAGACTCTCAAATATCCTACCAAACCCCATAACCTCTTCTGTTGTTATCAGATATGATGTCCCCTTTGATTCAAGGGTCTCTATAAGGGTTTATGATGTCTCAGGAAAATTAGTGAAGACCCTTGTGGATGGAGAGGTAGAAGCAGGATACAGGAGAGTCCTCTGGAAGGGAATGGATAGTAGAGGTAGAAGGGTGGCAAGGGGTATATACTTCGTCAGGATGGATGCACTCAGGTATACTGCTACAAGGAAGCTGGTGATGGTGAGGTAGATTGAGAAATTGCCCTGAGGATTATATTCCCATTTGATGTCTTCAGGTATATCTCCCCTTCTCCCTTTCCCATCCTTCCCTTAAGATATGTCCCCCTCACCTCTTCTACCGAGATATCTAAGTCCCTCATCTCTATCCTGCCGTTGTCTGTCTCTGCCTCAATCCTTGCAGAAATGGTATCAGGGATAGAGAGCATAATCCCACCATTGGATGTCTGTAATCTACATATCCCCTTAGGTGGGAGATTCACCTCTGCTACAATCTTACCGTTCGATGTCTTTGAAATTATGGAACCTGAGTGGTTGTGGATTTCTATTCCCCCATTTAATGTATGAGTCTCAGTAGGTGCCTTCATACCTTTGACTATTATTCTCCCGTTTGAGGTTTTTAGATAAGAGGAGATACTGCAGGGGAGGGTTATATGAAAGGAGGCGCTATAGACCCTTATAAAGATTTTTGGGGGGTAAGCCTCTATTTTAAGAATACCTCTCTCCCTATCTCTAATCACCCTGACCTTTATATCCTTGATATGGCTCTCTGCCTCCTTCTGGCTCCCTCCATATATTAACCTTTTTACCTTTACAGTGACCAAAGTATCTGAAGTCCCCTCTATCTCGATTCTCCCATTGATAGTCTTGACCTGAATCTTCTGATAGGGAGAGGCAGGGATTTTAATAGTCTCCTCTTCTGAATGTTTATAGATATGACAGCCCAGAAGGGAGAGAAGGAGGATAGCAGATATTCTAATCTTCATACTAAATCCTACCCCTATTCTTTAGAAATGTCAAGGATGCGGAATTTTGTAATGCTTGACTTTGCACAATCCTTGTTTTAATATAGATATGATGGATAATACTTCCCTAAGAACTCTAAGAGACCTTCTTAAACATTCATCCCAATCCTTTACAGAAGGGATAGCCTTATCTATGGGAGATACCTCCATAACCTATAAGGAGTTGAGAGACTCTTCAGAGAGGGTAGCATCCTATTTGATTACCCAGGGGGTTAGGAAAGGGGAGAAAGTAGCTCTGCTTTCAGAGAATAGACCTGAGTGGGGAGTAGGATTCTTCTCTATAATCAATGCAGGTGCTACTGTTGTAGTCTTAGACCCTACTCTGAAAAGGAAGGAGATAGAGTTTATCCTTAGGGATTCAGGGACCTCCTTCATCTTCTCTTCGCCATCCCTCCTCCCTTTAATCCCCAATCTCCCAAACTTAAGAGGAGTATTATCCCTTGAGGAGCTGGATAGGCTTCAAGCCCCACCTTTCTCCCCTCCAGGGATAGAGCCTGATGACCCTGCAGTTCTCATCTATACCTCAGGCACTATGGGCTCCCAGAAAGGGGTTGTATTGACCCATAAAAACATCCTTTCCAACCTCTTGGCAGCCTTTGAAAGGGTTCCTTATAAGCCTGGCACCAACTTCCTATCCCTTCTCCCTTTATCCCATATGCTGGAGATTACCGTGGGGTTCTTAGGACCCTTATATAATGGAGGCAGGGTCACTTATCCCTTAAGCCTGAAATCCTATGAAATCTTAGAGGCTATGCAAAGGACGAAAACAGAGGTGATGATTGTTGTCCCCCTTATGCTCAGGATATTTTATAATGGGATAATGGAAAGGGTGGAAGGTCTCCCCAAACTCCTCAGGATGTTCTATAATCTTAACCTCTCTCTTTCAAAACTCCTAAGGAGATTCGGGATCCAAGGGGGCAGGGTGCTTTTTAAAAGTATCCATAATAGATTCGGAGGGAGGCTAAGGTATTTTATATGTGGTGGAGCACCCTTAGAGCCAGAGATAGAGGAGGGATTTGAGAACTTTGGTATTCCGGTGCTTTCTGGATATGGACTTACAGAAGCATCACCCGTGGTCAGTGTAAATACCCTGAGGGAGAGGAGAAGAGGTTCTGTGGGTAAACCCCTCCCAGGAGTGGAGGTAAGGCTTACAGAGGAGGGGGAGATTGTCATTAGAGGAGAGAATATAATGAAGGGATATCATAAGAATGAAGCCGCAACAAAGGAGGTTCTTAAAGGTGGATGGCTCCACACCGGTGATATCGGAGAGATGGATAGGGATGGATTCCTCTATATCAAGGGGAGGAAGAAGAATGTGATTGTCACCCCCTCAGGACTGAAGATATTCCCGGAAGAGTTAGAGTCCATACTCTCCAAGAGTTCTTATATAAGAGAGGTATGTGTGGTGGATAGGAATAACCAGCCATATGCTGTAATCTATCCAGAATCTTCACTTCTTAAAGGAGTGGATAAGGTTAAAGAATTGAGAGAAGAGATTGATAGGATACAGGAGGGTATGGCACCTTACAAAAGGATTCAGGGGTTTGAAATCTGGGAAGAAGAACTCCCGAAGACCACAACGAGAAAGATAAAGAGAAAGGAGGTGAAGGAGAGGCTTAAAGGAAAGGTAGAGAAGAAGGTAGAAGAGGAGCTTGACCCATTTGCAGCAAGGCTCAGAAAAGTAATAGCCAGGGTAATGAATATTCCTGAATCCTCCATCTCCTATACCTCAAGATTCTCTGAGGAGCTGGGGGTCGACTCCTTAATGAAGGTAGAGATTCTATCCGGAGTGGATAAAGAGCTGGGAATTTATATACCAGAGGAGAGGTCGTATGAGATAGAAACCTTTAAAGACTTGGTAGAAATTGCCAGGAGATATACAGAAGCTCCTGGGGTTTTAAGGCAGGACATCCTGCTTTCAGAAGGGAAAGGAGATATCTCCGACCTTTTAAAGGAGAATCCCTTCCTCAGGGTTACCCGTTCTTTTGTATCCCTCCTCCTCTTCTACTTCTCAAGGCTATACTTCAGATTGAGAGTAAAGGGGAGAGAGAATATACCTGAGGAGGCATCTTTCATTATCGCCTCCAATCATACAAGTCTCTTAGACTTCCCCCTGATCTATACCTCTCTACCAAGGGAGAGGACAAGAGAGATCGCAGCGCCTGCTGCCAAGGATTACTTCTTTAGAAGTCCGTTAAAAGGACTTTTAGTTCAGTTAGCTTTCAATGCCTTCCCGTTGGAGAGGTTTGGGAACTTCTTTGAGGGTCTAAAAGCATGTGCAAGGGTACTCAAGAGGGGTAAACCCCTTGTCCTCTTTCCCGAAGGGACGAGGTCTATAAAGGGAACCCTGCAGCCTTTTAAATTGGGGATAGGTCTCTTGGCTTATGAACTCGGGGTCCCTATTCTCCCTGCCTACATCAAGGGGGCTTATGAATCATTCCCAAAGGGTAGCAGATTTCCAAATCCGGGAAGGGTAGAGGTGAGATTTGGGAAGCCCTTAAGGATAGAAGAGTATAAGAAACTTGAAGGGAAAGTCAAAAATTATGAGATTTATAAGAGGATAACAGAGGAGCTGAGAAATAGAGTCCTGGGATTGATAAGAGGGGCTGAGGAATAGAAATGAACAGACCAGAGATTATACTTGCCGATGGTTCACTATCGGTGAACATAAATTGGAGTGATTCTATCAAGGAGCTTGGTATCTTGACAAACTCTCTGTTTAGGGATAGATTATAGTTAAGGGGTAAAATGGGAAAGAGAGTATTCTTCATTATAGGGATGGTCTTTCTATCAGGGTGTACCCCTTCCCTCTATTTTTCCCAGATAAAGGGACTATACCAGATAAAGGGAGAACCTAAAGGGGAAACCATCGTGATAAGTGAGAGGGTGGGAAGTACCATTGAGCCAGAGGAGAGGGAGAGGTTTGACCTCTTCAAGGGAATAAATGGCTTCAAGTCTGCTATGTTTTATGAAATGCCAGGGGGTGGATATGAGGCAGTAATACTCACAGAGAATCAAAAACTTGCAGCATTAAATAGAGACTCTCTCGCTATTCCGATATTAAGAGACTATATCAACAGGTATGAGGAGATAAAACCCTCAAGAGTAGAGTTTGAGAAAAAATGGGGGATAGTGGACTATGATGTATTAGGACAGCCTATAACCCAGTGGGAAGTGAACCATGTAAATCGAGGGCTCTATACTACTGGATGCGGTACTGCCTGTTGCCTCTTAGGGATTATTCCCAACGCAATTTTGGGCTATATTATAGGGGTAATGTTTTCACCAGCATATCTTACATACAGATGCGGCGCCTTTTTTCCTGAACCTAATGCAACTGTTTTTTGGCTTGTTTTTATATCAGGGAATGTCCTTTCTACTGGAATAGGAGTGCTATGTGGTGACAAATTGGATAAGGGCTATGCTATCCAGGCAATTAAAAGAGCAAGGAGACCGAAGGTTATAGAATAAATTCCTAAATAGGAGATGAATGTCATACTTTTTACTGTTTTTCTAACTACCTTGGACTTTGGTGGAGGTGTAAGGTTCATGGACTGGAGTCAGAATAACACAGACTTTAACAACGACTCCTTAGACTACCTTATGTATAATACCTTCAGATTCCAACTTTTCTGTGAGGCAAAAATGGAGAGATATATCACGGCTTACCTGAGATTGGAATACGAGGGCTATCTGGCAGAGGGTGGGAGATATGGGGTGGTGAAGGATACGGATGACTTCCATGAGATAAATATGAACTATGGCTGGATAAGGTATGATAGCATATGGGGAAAACCTCTCACTCTCTGGCTTGGAAGGATTCCCCTAAGGTATGGAAGGGGGCTTCTTGTCCACGACTATTATGATGGCTTTGATGGCATCAACTTCCAGGTAAATTTCTCCCTTCCATATATGGATATATCCACAGATATCTTTGGTGTAAAGGCAAGGGAAACTCGTATACCGTCAGGGAGCTTTCACGGTGGGGACAATAACCTTTTAGGAATAATAGGAAAGGAAAAACCAAAATTCATAGATGCTACTCTTGAAGCCTATGGGGTTACAAATATCCAGTATAAGCTGAGAGGATACTGCGAGGGATATATCCTCAGCTTCTTTGGTATAAGGGGAGAGTATAGGGAGAGTCTTTATGGAGAATTTATACAGGAAGTGGGCGAGGATACTCTTGGTCAGAAAGTGGAGGGGTATGCCTTCAATCTTGGGGGGAGATACTCGCTCTCTGTCTTTGAACTCCTTGGAGATTTTTATTACAGTAGCAAAGGCTTTACTATTCGGGAACACGCTGCATTCTGGGGAGAAGGGGCTACCTATGATTTGGTTCCTGCCTGGGGACTTCTGGAATCCGTGGTCTTCCCATCCTATTATAATAGACCTGCTGGTAGACTTGGGGATTTAAGACTCCTTGACCTTGCCTGTACAGTTAGACTCTCCTCTTCCATAGATATGAGGCTTGAATATTTAGATTTCGCTGATGCTTCAGGCTTAGAGATAGGAAGGGAATTTGACTTTACCTTTCGGTATAGATACTCAAAGAATACCTTGTTTCAGTTCTCTACAGGAACTTTCATCCCTGCTTATCGTTCTCTTCAGGCTCAGGTAGGTCCACCTCCTTTCAGGTTAAAGGATAGTGCTACAGCTATCGCTCTATCTGTCTCCACCTCCTTTTAAAATGGGTATCTATTCTATAAAATATAAGTTCCAGAAGTCTTTAAGACCAATGGTAGAGATACTGAAACCCCTCCATCCAGATCTCTTAACATGGACAGCCTTTGGTTTTTCTGTTCTCTCTGGAGTCCTATTTCTATTTTCAGAAGAGAAACCACTCCTCTTCTTTTTTATCATCCTTCTTCTCTTCTTAAGGATTGCTCTCAATGCTTTAGATGGAATGGTAGCAAAGGAGACTGGAAAGGCAAGGCCCCAGGGTGAACTTCTCAATGAGCTTTTAGATAGGGCTTCAGATGTAGCTATCCTCCTGGGGCTTGGATTCTCTCCCCTTGTTCATATCCAGATTGCCATCCTTACAATCCCTCTGGTTCTCATCTCCAGTTATACAGGTATCCTTGGCAAAGCCTTAGGAACAAGGCGGCAGTATGGTGGGATAATGGGAAAGGCAGATAGAGTAATCCTGCTTATGGTCTTCTCCCTTATTAGATTTATTATAGACTCAGAGCCAAAGGGTCTGTTCCTCTTTGATTATGCCCTTATCATTATTCTGGTAGGTGTGGTGGTAACTATCTTCCAGAGGATATTTGCAATTCGTAAGGAATTGGAGTGAGAGAAGAGATTGCTCTAAAAACTCTAAGGGTTGTTCTTGTATTGTTCATTGCTGGTTTTTTAATAATTCTTCTGGCAGGGATCATAGGTAGAATTAGAGACAAGAAGACCTTATGGAAGAGATACATAGCCTGGTATATCATCGCCCCTTTTATTCTTATCACTTCCTATCTTGGGCTCCTCCCTTTTACCTTGGGAGTCTTAATCCTTATAGAGGGTTGCCTCTTTGAGTTTTTCAGGATGACAGGAATCCTAAGGGATAGACTACTCAGTGGCGTTGGATTTCTAATAGGTCTTCTCTCAATCTCTTCCGCTCTTATTAAGGGATACTTTTTAATCCCTGTAATTGGAATAATAGTTTTCCCTTTGCTTTTTATTTTAAGAGATGAGTATGAGGAGGTGATGAGAAAAATTCCGCTGGCAGTATTTGGTTCCCTCTACTGTGGCTGGCTTTTCAGTATGATTATTCTCATTCAGAAGAGATTTGGGTTTGGTTATATAGTCCTCCTTGCCGGTATGATTGCCCTCAATGACATCCTTGCCTATACTATAGGCAGACTTTTTGGCAGAAGGAAGATATCTCCCAAGATAAGTCCAAACAAAACCCTTGCAGGATGTATAGGAGGGATATTAGGTGCCCTATTTGGAGGGTTAATATTCTCCTATGCTGTCCCATATACCTCTTTAAAGAGTATTCTACCCTTAGGGATACTGATAGGCATTACAGGTCAAATAGGTGACCTGGTTGTCTCTCTATTCAAAAGGGATGCTAAGGTGAAGGATACAGGGAGTATAATACCAGGTCATGGAGGAATTCTGGACCGATGCGATAGCCTTATCCTTAGCGTGCCAGTCTTTTATTATTGGTTTTTATACATCGGATAGGGGGTAAAAATGGGTACCAGTATAAAATCCATACTCCTCTTTTTGATTGCTGCCCTTTTAGGTGCTTTTGGTCAATACCTCTACAAAACAGGAGCAGAAACGGGTTCCTGGGTTACAAATTACAGGATATACTTAGGTATTGGCTGTTATATCTTAGTGATGCTTCTCTTTGTATATGCCTTTAAGATAGGTGGAGAGTTGACCGTTCTCTATCCTGTATACGCCACCACCTTCATCTGGGCACTGCTCATAGGGGTATTCATACTCAAAGAACCGATAAATCTTTATAAGATAGTAGGGGTGGGGTTCATTATTCTGGGGGTATCCCTTATAGCTAAGTGAGATTTTATAGATTCCTCCCTGTTGTAGTTAAGGTGAAGGAGGTATGTTTTACACCCTTCTGAGACCTTAGAGAATGATACAGTTTCTCTATATCCTTTGATTTACCCCTTACCGCAATAATCTCTAAGCAGTTGTCCCTATCTAAATGTATATGCTGGGTAGAGATGACGAGATTATGGTGGGAGTGTTGAACATCCAGGAGTCTATCTACAAGTTCCCTTTTATGGTGGTCATACATCATAGTTATAGCTCCCACAACCTCTCCTCCTTTTATCCACTCCCTTTTTACCAGACTCTCCCTTATCAGGTCTCTTATAGCCTCTGAGCGGTTTGAATAACCCTGCTCTTTAATTAACCTATCAAACCTTTTTAGGAGTTTCTCCCCTATGGATATCCCAAACCTCTTTAATATCTCTCCCATCTCTTAGAGGGTATAATTAAAATCTACTCTTGTCAAGCCAGAACTAAACATAATTCTTAAGAGGGCTGTGAAGAGAAGGATACCACCTATCAGAGCATCTATAATAAAGGGGGGCTTCTTATGTTTCTTAAAATATTGATAGAGGCTGCGATGGGCTATAATAATTTTTCTGGCTTTAAGCCTTTGGGTGCTCTTTCCTTTAAAATGGAAGACCTCTGCCTCAGGGAAGAAGAGGACTTTCCATCCCCTATTTTTTATTCTATAGCATAGGTCAACATCATTCATAAATATAGGGAAAGTCTCATCAAAACCTCCTATTTCCCTTAGGAGATCTCTTCTTATAAGGAGACAGGCACCCATAGGCTGGTCTACCTCTCTTAGTGTATTATGATTAAAGTATCCCATCCTCCAGAGAGATAATCTTGGGAAAACTCTGGGGATTCCTGTAAGCTCAAAAAGGATATTTTTATAAGATGGGAACTCTCTGCAGGAGGGTTGAATAGAACCATCACGGTTTAAAAGCTTTGGTCCTATTACACCTACATCAGGATGGGTGTTCATAAACTCTACCATCTTCTCTATGGAGCCTTCTCTTACCACAGTGTCAGGATTTAAGAGGAGGATATACTCCCCTTTAGCTACCCTTATCCCTCTATTATTAGCCTCTGCAAAACCGAGATTGGAGGGATTTTCTAAGAGCTTTACATTTGGAAATCTTTTCCTTACGATCTCCTTTGTTCTATCCTGAGAACAGTTATCCACCACAATCACCTCTAAATCATTCCTCAAGGAGGAGAGGCAATTAGAGATCTCTTTCTCACTATTCCAGGTCACGATAATTACTGAAACCA